>CAZEFP010000006.1:0-1988 GCA_964511565.1 uncultured Planctomycetaceae bacterium | reverse complement strand
TCGGCGTCGAACCCGTGCTCGTGGGGCGGTCCGGCCACGCCCCAAGGGCGGACGTCCGCTCCGTCCGCTGCCTGACCGAGCTCCGGCTCTGAGCCGCTCAGTCGGTCGTGATGGAGCCGCCGGTCCCCGGGGAGAGGAACTCGGGGTTCAGTTCCACGGAGTAGACGTCGGGGAGCGCGAGCGACGCGTCCGGGGCGGCGTTGCCGAAGAGGCCCAGGAGCCCGTCGAAGCGGAGCAGTTGGCCGTTCACCCGCTCCGCGACCCAGAGGGTGTCCCCGTTCCAGGCCAGGTCGCCGGGCTCGTCCAGCCCGGTCGAGGCTCCCGCGACCACGCTCGTCACCGGGACGAGCCCGCTGGAGATCGAGGCCGCCTCGATGACGTAGATCGCCCCGTCGTCACCGCTGCCCGCCGCGCCACCGGCGTCCGAGAGCACGAGCAGGTCACGCTCGGCGTCGTGGACGATGCCGTGCAGGTTGGAGGAGATCTGGACGGAACCCAGGGCGTCCCCGGGCGTGATCGTCCGGTCCGGCAGGTCACCGGGCACCGCGACGAAGTCCTCGTAGACGAAGACCGCGCCGCTGGAGCAGGCCACGTACAGCGTGTCGGTGTCGAAGTCGTAGTCGAGCCCCTGGGGCACGTTGACGCCCACCGAGAAGCCGGCGAGCAGACGCCGGGTCGCGTTGGCGGCGGGGCCAGCGCTCTGACCGAAGACCCAGACCCCAGGGAGCCCAACGTCCGCGATGAGCAGCAAGCCGCCCCGGTCGTCCACCTCGACCGCCACGGGCTCGAGGATCGGGTCCGGCGGGTCGAAGGGGCCGAGGACGTTCTGCACGACGCGGTCCCGGGAGGGGTCGAAGGCCACGTCCGGCGCCGTGCCGCGCTGCTTGGCGAAGCGATTCACCACCGCGACCCCGCCGGGGTAGGCGACGTACGCGTCTCCGGCGACGTCGAGGGTGGCGAAGGTGATCGGCTGGGCCACGTCGAACGCCGCCGAGGGCGGGGACTGGAGGTCATCTTCGAGCCTGAGGAGGCTCCCGTTCCCGAGCGCAGGTCGGGTCGTGACCACCAGCCCGGCGAGCGCGGTCGAGGGGTCGTCCACGTCGCTGACCCCCGCGAGCCGGGGCGCGTCGATGGGCTCGATGGCGATCCCGTTGGCGTTCTGGAGGGTGCTGGAGCGCGCGGGGATCGGCGCGAAGCGCGCCGGGGCGTCCACGGGGTTGAACAGAGCGAGCCGATCCGCCGTGGGGTCCGCGACCCGCAGCCGGCCATCGGGCGCGAGGACCAGGTCCGAGGGGTCCATGAGGCCGCTCGCGGGGTCGTCCATGACCAGGGCGGGGAGGATGAGCCCGCTGGCCGTGGACGCGCCGTCGATGAAGATCAGGGACCCGTCCGCCCCGGCCGCCTCCCCCTCGACGCCGATATCGCAGACGATGACCTGGTCGGCGAACCTGGCGGTGGTGTGGATGATCCCCCGCAGGCTCGTCGCCGCGGGGTCCACCCCGTTCAGTGAGGGGACGATGATCCGGGTCGGCGCCGCCGGCCTCGCCGCGAGGAAGTCGTCGAAGACGGCGATCGTGCCGTCCGTCAGGGCGGCGAAGAGGCGATCCGTGGGCTCATCCAGGGCCACGTCCCAGGCGGGGGCGGGAACCGCGGACGAGAAGGCCGGGGCCACGTTTCCCGCGGCAGCGCTCCCCCAGACCTTGATCGCCGGGTCGCCCGCGTCCGCGACGATCATGAACCCCGCGACCTGGGCGAGCTCCACCGCCTTGGGCGCCACGAGGGTCGTCTCCGAGGACGCGCCGGGGTTGAAGGGGTCGAACTTGAAGCCCAGGTCCCGGTCCCGGTCGAGGCGCAGGACGACGCTCTGGGTCGCCTGGGAGCGGGCCCGCACCCGCCCGAGGATCCTCACCGTGGCCAGCAGGTCCGGGGTGTCCGACGCCTGGAAGGCGTTCCCGAAGTAGTCGAGGACGAGCCCCTCGTCCGCCTGG
>CAZEFP010000005.1:1808-25072 GCA_964511565.1 uncultured Planctomycetaceae bacterium | reverse complement strand
CGACGGGGGAGGCGGCTGCGGTGCTCGGGGCGAGCTCGGGGGCGCGGCGCTCGGTGATGGCGGGGCCGCGCGGAGCTCGTCCTCGAGGAGCTCGGCCCAGGCCTCCATGTACTGGACCGCGTGGTCGCGGTCCTGGCGGCGGAGCCAGCGCGCGGGGACTCGGGCGAGGATCCGCGGGTCGGAGAGGTTCTCCAGGTGGCGGAGGTCTCCGATCTGCAGGCCCAGGGCCAGCATCTCGTCGATCACGTGGTCGATGGCGAGGCCAGAGGTGGGGCAGTGCTCCACTGACTGCTGGGACCAGTCCCCGTGGCGCTCCATGGCGCGGCGGTGGATCTCGGCGGGGGAGAGCTCGGTCACCGTCTGGGCCAGGTGCCCGCAGATGCAGGAGCCCATGTGGCCCCACTGGAAGTTCGAACCCTCCCGGAGGCGGGCGGCGGTGGTGCGGAGCGCGGAGATCAGCTTCGGAGTCGCGGTGGCCATGCCAGCATTGTCGGACAGGAGGAGAGCGTTCGGAAGAGACGATTCGCCGCGGGTGGGGCTGGGGCGCTCGCTCGGGGGCAAGAGAGGCGCCCTGACGCCAAGCAGGACGCCCCCGGCGTGTCCCGTGAAGGGGCACGCCGGGGGCGTCTCGTCAGCCCCTCCCCGCGGGGAGGAGGCCGATGACGTGGGGATCACTGGAAGGTGATCGACACGGCGTTGGTGAAGGTCGACGTGGCGACGCCACCGAACGAGTCACGGCAGATCGACTGGAAGTTCCAGGTCTCGCCGGCCAGGGCCTGCTGCGAGCCGAGCGGCTGGGGCAGATCGAGCGACGACTCCGTCAGGAACGCGCCCGCTGCGCCGCTGTTCAGGATGGCTCCACCCACGCCGCGGCCGATGTCGCCGCCGATGCAGAGGAAGCCGCCGAACGCGGGGATCATGGCCTGGGCCTGACCGCAGATGAAGTAGCCGAAGCTGTCCTGGGGGAGGTTGGTCGCGATGAGGTAGATGCAGTCATCCGCCGCGACGTCGCTGCCGCGCGCCTGCAGGGTGCTGACCAGCCCCACCGAGTTCAGGGGCTGGGGGCAGTAGGAGGTACCGATCGTCACATCACGCTCGATCCAACCGTTCCAGATCCGCGGGCTGAAGGTCGGCGCCGCGAAGGGGGCGCCGCTGGTCCCGAGGCTCAGGGAGATCACGCCGTCCGGAGAGGCGGCGGTCTCGTTGGTCCCGTTGCCGTTGGTGTAGCGGACGCCCGTGTTCGTGTAGACGATCGCGATGCCGGTGGTGCCGGCGAGGAAGGTCATCGGGGCATCAGGGGTCAGCACGCTCGGGACGTTGATGTCGCTCGCGAGGCCGCTGGCGGTGCCGAGCAGGGTCCAACCGGTGGGGTCCTGCTCGTTACCCGCGTAGCCCGCGGGGTTGGTGTAGACCTCGACAGTGACCGGCAAACCGGCGCCGTCGCCCGTGTTCACCGCGAGGGTGGCGACGGGGCAGTCCTGGGTGAAGGTGCCGTCGAAGTAGACGGCGCCGCCGGCTCCGAGGCCGTTCCCACCATCGAAGATGGTCTGTGCGACGGTCTCGGCTCCGGAGTTCGAGATGTCGACCTGAGCGACGCCGGTGTTGCCGTTCCATCCGCCGACGCGGAACGTGTAGGTGGTGCCGGCCACGCCGCAGTGGGTGATGGCGCTCTGGAGGCCACAGCTATCGTCGTTGCACTCGAGGAGGGTCAGCGACCCGCAGTCGCCCTCGAACAGCTCCATCGCGGTGTCGTAGTCGCTGCCGCAGAGGGAGATGGTGAAGTCGCCGTTGAAGCTGGGGCGGTAGGTGAACCAGATGTCCGGGCCGCCGCCGTTGCCGCACGCGAAGGCCGAGGAGACCGTGGCGGGGTTCGTGCTGAAGGGGCCAGAGATGCCCTCACCGAGGGCGATCGCGTCGACGCACTCGTCGTTCGGAGCGACCGCCGGCGGCTCGGAGATGAGCAGATCACCCTGTCCCGCGGAGGAGGCGTTGAACCCACCGACGCGGACGAAGTAGGTCGTCCCGCTGACCGCCGTGAACTCGGCGATGCTGGTGAACCCGGCGCAGCCCGGGGCGTCGTCGTTGCAGGCGAGAGAGTTCAGCGCGCCGCAGTCCCCGTCGAAGACCTCGATGCGGGTGTCGAAGTTGGCGGTGCCGCAGGTGGAGGCCGTGGCGCTGTAGGTGTCCGTCGCGGTGAAGGTGTACCAGAGGTCGTTCATCGCATTCGCGGTGCACGACCACGCCTCCGCCGAGGGGGTGCCGAGCGTCGTGTCGAAGCTCTGGGGCACGCCGGGCAGCACGGAGACGGCGTCCACGCACTCGTCCGGCGGCGGCGGCGGGCCCTCGACGAAGAGGTCCCCTTGGCCGGTGGCGCCGGCGTTGAAGCCTCCCACGCGAACCCAGTACTGGGTGCCTGCCGACAGCAGGACGCTGGCCTCGCTGGTGAAGCCCGCGCAGCCGGGCGCGTCGTCGTTACACGCGAGCGAGTTCAGCGCACCGCAGTCGCCGTCGAAGACCTCGATGCGAGTGTCGTAGTTGGCCATGTTGCACGTGGAGATCGTGGCCACGTACGAGTCAGCAGCGGTGAACGTGTACCAGACGTCGTTCATGACGTTGGCGGTGCAGGCCCAGGGCTCCGCGGAGGGCGTGGCCGTGGCCGTATCGAAGGGCTCGTTGACCCCCGGGGTGACGGGTAGCGCAGAAGCGCACTCGTCCTGGGCGGCGGCGAAGCCGGTGGAGAGGCAGGCGGCGGTGACCGCGAAGAGGAACTTGGTTTGTTGCATTGGAGTCGAGGCAGGTGGAGCGCTCGGGCTGTTCGTTCTCATGAGCAGCGGAGAGAGAGCGCGACGGGGAATGGCGGCGCAGCGACCGCATAGGGCATCAGATTACATGTAAAGACCTAGGTGTATATGCTTATCTCGCGCGACTGAGAGCTGAGGATCGATCCGGGATTGGGCCACCGAGGGAGGATCGGGGCCTCCAGGACCCCGTCCCCACGGTTCGCTCCGTCGGGGAGGGGCCCCTCAGCGCGCGCGGCGCACCCGGATGGGGCCCTTCGCGGTCGAAGGGTCCACGACCCGGCCTCCCTGGGTGATCTCGACGCGGCCGGCGAGGACGAGGCGGCGGGCCGCCCGGCGGGCCGGCTCCATGAGCGGCTTCCAGTCTCCGGGCGCCACCTCGCGGGCGGCCTCCGAGGGGCAGAGGCTCGCGCTCCGCGGACGGGCCCCCAGGAGCGCCTCGATGGCCCCCTCGAGGGCGAGGTCCACGGGGCGGACCCGGCGCTTGCGGCATGCGGCGCTGCAGAAGCGAGCAGGGGTCGCCTGGTCCCTCGTGCTGCGACGGGGTGTCATGCGGCGACCGCAGGAGGCGCAGTGGGGGTCGCGGTCGAGGTCGATGGCCATGGGGAGGCGCCAGCCGGGCGCGCCCTCTCGTTCGCTCCCTCCCCGGCGCCGGACGCGGCGCGAGGACTCAGTCGGGGTCGGTCTCGTCCCAGTCGAGACTGGGGTCCAGGGCGTGTTGGCCCATGCGGTTCCGCGCGCCTCGCAGCTCGACGAGGGCCCCGTGGGTCGAGTTCTGGCTCCATTGGATGCCCTTGAGGAGCTCCCGTGCGTCCACGAAGGCGTCGGGGCTCGCCCGCAGCCCACCCATGCCCACGACCTCGTTCACGGTCACGATCACCTGGATGCTTCCGCTGCGACCGAAGGGCTCCGCGAACTGGATGATGTCCACGGCCTCGAGGACACGGTCCTCGCCGAACAGGAACAGAGCAGCCTTGCGGCGGGTCCCGCTGCTGCCGTAGGAGAACTTGAAGTAGTCCCCGGCGCTGGGCTTGATGACGGTGCCCAGGCTGAGG
The DNA here is from genome assembly GCA_964511565.1 of uncultured Planctomycetaceae bacterium. Lineage (GTDB taxonomy): Bacteria > Planctomycetota > UBA1135 > UBA1135 > Saltatorellus. The sequence continues at coordinate 21,219 of CAZEFP010000005.1, read as the reverse complement.
CCGAGCTGCGATTCCCTGAGACGCACCGACTCGTAGAGCAGGGCGATCTCTCCCCCGCGGGCGCCGAACTCCACCGGGGGCCCCAGCGAGGCGAGGACGTCCCCGAGGGAGGCCTCTCCCTCCGTGAAGCCCTCGCAGACGGTCAGGTCCAGGTCGCGGTCGATGCGCAGTTCGACCACCGAGCACGCGGCGCTCAGCGCGGCCGCCATGGGGAGGAGCAGGCCGCGGATCACCTGGCCCCCGCGCCCTCGCTCACGGCGAACTCGGTGAGCACGTCCGAGTCATCGAAGAAGAAGATCGCTCGGTCGAAGTAGGAGCTCTCCACCCGCTGGTTGTAGAGGAGCAGGATCAGCCCGTCGGCGCGTGAGCGCTCCAGCAGGTAGTAGAGGGCCGTGCCGTCCTCCAGAGCGAGGACCTGGGACGGGACGCCCACGCGGTCGAGCACGTCGGCCCGGGTGGTGGTCCCCACCACGAAGGACGCGGGGTCCAGCTCCATCCAGACGGGCTCGATGCCCCGGCGGGCGGAGTTGCGGATGCAGCCCGGTCCGACCGAGACGGCGGCGGCGAGGGTCAGGGCGAGGAGGAGGCGCATCACAGCAGGTCCCACTGGAGGTAGATGGAGGGGTAGTTGCTGCCTCCCTTGATGCGACCGAACTGGGAGGCGGACTCGAAGATGGAGGAGCGGTGATGGACCGCGACGCCCAGCCAGAGGGCCTTCATCTTGTCGGCCTGGAAGAGGTCGCCCACGTTCACGTCGAGGGTGAAGTCGAGGTAGTTCATGAGGTTGCTGGGGCGGTAGTCCTTCTCCGCCATGCTGACCCCCTCGATGTAGGTGATGTCCTCGATCCAGCTGACCCCCTCGGCCACGCCGAAGCGTGTCCGCACGGACCAGGGGAAGGTGTAGTAGAGGTGGATCTTCGCGATCAGCTCGAAGGTCTCCTCCTGGACGTCGGACTCGTAGTGGTAGGCGAGACCGGGGCTGAGGTAGATCTGGAGCGGAAGGCCGAAGAGCTGGTCGCTGAGCGGGTGCCCGTAGAAGACCGAGGTCATCTTGTTGTTGAACGGGTCGTCCTCGATGTCGAGGGCGAGGATCTCGCCGAGGTCCGACGGCGAGGCGAAGCCCTGGGCCAGGCGGATGAAGGGCGCGACGTCGATCTCGCGCTCGGTCCGCTCCTGTCCGTTGGGGCGGCCGAGGAACTGCGGCTCGCCGCGGTCCTGGAAGAACCCGAAGCCCAGGTAGCTCTCGAAGGACCCCGAGTCGTTGATCGCGTCCAGCTCCCGGATCCCGCTGCCGAAGGCGTTGTACCGCAGGGCGCCCACCAGGTAGAGGTCGCTCACGACGTGGTAGCGCGCCGCGATCTCCGGAGAGAAGATGAACGCGCCGTCAGCCCTCTGCCCCGTGAGGGGCTCGACCGCGAAGTAGCGGCTGATGAAGTCGTCCGTGCCGTAGCGGATGTTGAGGCCCGGCTCGAGGATCCAGTCCTCGCCGGTGAACGTGGTCCCGCCCCGCAGGTTGCCGTGGACGTTGCCGCTCTGGTCGCTCATCACCTCGGCCTGCCACCAGGCGTTGTCGAGCTCCCGCTGGTACTGGAGCCCGAAGTCCGCGGTGTCACCTTGGACGGTGTTCTGGAACTCCTTCGGGATGTCGAAGAAGCGCAGGCGCGTCAGGGCGTTGACCTCCTCGTCCTCGTCCTTCCAGAGGTGCGCCCCTCCCGAGGTGCCACGCACGAAGAAGTCTTCGCCCTCGAAGAACATCATCGGAACGAAGCTCGAGACGGTCTGGTTGCTGCCGGTGAAGGGGATGGTCGCAGTCCGGACGATCGCCGCGATCCCCCAGTCCGCCTGGAAGCTCCGCACCCGGGCGATCTTCTCGGCCGCGGTGGGCTCCTCCTCGGCCTCGACGGTCGGCCCCTCAGGTCCCGGGGCCTCCGCGACGGCGGGCGTCGGATCATCCCAGCCGCCTCCCGTACGCGCGGCGGTCCGCCGCGCGCGGGGCGGGGGGGTCGCGGGGAGCCCCGCTGGCGTCGCAGGGGAGCTCGAGACGGGAGCCGCGGTGAAGCTGAGGCGCTGCTCCGCGCCGGGTTCGACGGCGCGGACCGCCCCCGGGGCGGCGCAGCTCACGAAGGGGAGGACGAGGGAGAGAAGGGGATACAGGCGCATGGTGGGACTCTGACACGGTGTCGACCACGCCGAGTCTAGCCCGCCGATCCGCCACTTGGGGGGCGGAGCCGCCTTACGACCACCGCCCGGGGGGATCAGCCCACCGCGGCGGCCTTCTTCTTGGCGCGCTTACGCTCGTTCTCGTCGAGGAGCCGCTTGCGGAGCCGGAGGTTCTTGGGGGTGACCTCGAGGAGCTCGTCGTCCTCCACGTACTCGAGGCACTCCTCGAGGGACATGATCTTCGGCGGGGCGATCTTGGCGTTGTCGTCCCGGCCGGAGGCGCGCATGTTGGTGAGCTTCTTCGCGCGGCACACGTTGAGCTCGAGGTCGCCGTCCCGGTTGTTCTCACCGACGATCATCCCGGTGTAGACCGCAGTGCCGACGGGGACGAAGAACTGCCCCCGATCCTGAAGGCCGTCCAGCGCGTAGGCGATGACGTCGCCGCCGCGGTCGGCGACGAGGACGCCGTTGGTGCGCCGCGGGATCGGGCCGCCGTCCTTCTCCCAGCTCTCGAACACGTGGCTCAGCACGGCCTCGCCCTGGCTGAGCGTGAGCAGCGCCGTGCGCGCGCCGATGAGGCCGCGGGCGGGGATCTTGAAGTCCACGCGGGTCAGCTCGCTGGCTGCGTCCATGTGGAGCATCTCACCGCGACGGCGGCCGAGGTACTCGATGATGCGGCCGGCGTGCTCGCCGGGGACCTCGACGGTGGCGCGCTCGTAGGGCTCGCAGCGGGTGCCGTCCACGTCCTTGAGGATGACGTGGGGCTTGCCCACCGCGAACTCGTAGCCCTCGCGGCGCATGGTCTCGATGAGCACCGAGAGGTGCATCACGCCGCGGCCCTTGACCTCGAAGGCGTCAGCGCTGCTGGTGGAGGCGAGCTGCAGGGCCACGTCCCGGGTCGCGGCGCGCTCGAGGCGCGCGAGGACCTGGCGGCTCGTGACGTAGTCGCCCTCCTGTCCCGCGAAGGGCGAGTTGTTGACGTAGAACACCATGGAGATGGTGGGCTCGTCGAGGGCGATGGCGGGGAGGGGCTCCACGTGCTCGGGGTCGCAGAGGGTGTCGCCGATCCCGAGCTCCTCGACGCCGGTGACGATGGCGATGTCGCCGCAGAGCACCTCGTCCGCGGGGACGCGCTGGAGCCCTTCGTAGCGGAAGAGCTTCTTCGGGAGCACCGACAGGGGCTTCTCCCGGTCGGGGTGAGCGAGCGCGTAGCGCCGCCCGATCTTCAGGCTCCCGCGCCCGACGCGGCCCACCGCGATCCGGCCGAGGAAGTCGTCATGGTCGAGGGTCGTGGCCTGGAACTGAACGGGGCCGTCCGCGTCCATCGCCGGGGGCGGCACGTGCTCGAGGATCTGCTCGAAGAGCACCTCGAGGTTGTCGGTCTGCTGCTCGGGGTCGTCGGAGGCCCAGCCGTCGCGGCCCGAGCCATAGACCACGGGGAATTCGAGCTGCTCGTCGCTGGCGCCCAGCTCGACGAAGAGGTCGAAGACCTCGTTGAGGACCTCCTCGGGACGCGCGTCGGGACGGTCGATCTTGTTGACCATCACCAGCGCCTTGAGGTTGTGCTCGAACGCCTTGCGCAGCACGAAGCGCGTCTGCGGCATCGGACCCTCGAAGGCGTCCACCAGCAAGAGGACGGCGTCCGCCATGTTGAGCGTCCGCTCGACCTGCCCGCCGAAGTCGGCGTGACCCGGCGTGTCGACGATGTTGATGCGGGTCCCCTGGTAGGAGATGGCTGTGTTCTTGGCCAGGATGGTGATGCCGCGCTCGCGCTCCTGGTCGTTGGAGTCGAGGGCGCGCTCTGCGATCACCTGGTTGTCGCGGAAGGTTCCGGCGTAGCGGAACATCGCGTCCACCAGGGTGGTCTTCCCGTGGTCGACGTGCGCGACGATGGCGAGGTTACGGATCTCGGGGGCGGTCGACATCGGCGTGGCGGTGCTGCGTGTCCGTGCGAGGACGGACGAGAGGGCGTGGGTGAAGCCGGCGGTGCGGCGGACCCGGAGTCCAGGGGACCGCGCGACCCTGAATGGGCCATGCGGGCGCGGGCGACGGCTCGCACCCCGGGTTCGAGGGCAAAGAGGGTACGGATCCAGCTCCCGGACCGGAACCGCTGGCGGCCCATCTTGGTGCAGGAGCGCCGCGCCCGTCCCGTTCCGGCGCCCCCTCCGCGGCGCAGGGCCGGGGGCCGGGCTCCTCCATCGGTGCTCAGTGGGCGGCGGGTCCGACGAGCAGGGAGAGGCAGGTGAGCCCGGCTTCGGCCTTGTGGAACTCGCTGATGTCGACGGGGTGGAGCGAGAGGCCCAGCGTGTCCAGGCGCTCGGCCGTACGGGGAGAGGCCTCCGAGACCACCAGCTCATGGGCGACCTTGAGGACGTTGGGCCCCGCGGGCTCGCTCGGGTCCGCGTCGATGACCTCGAGCCCCGCCAGGCCGGGCGCACCCAGGTCCAGGGCGCGGGGGTCGGCCAGGACCCGGTCGCCGCCCAGCCAGGACAGCACGGTCTTGAGATGGAGGGCGCCCGAGACCCTCACGCCGTGGACCGGCCTCCGTGAGAGGCGGCCGAGCGCCTCGATGCCGGCGGCGTCGGTACGTGTGGAGAGTCCGACGAGGATCCTGTCGGGGAGCTGAAGGACATCGCCTCCGTCGAGGCTGCCGGCGTCGAGGGACTCGACGGGGAGGATCCCGCGGAGCACGCGTCCGAGGGCGTCGACCTCACCGCGCCTGCTGGCGGCGCCCGGACGGGTCAGGACCGCGCGGCCCGGGAGGGCGATGGCGGGGTCCTCGACGAAGCAGGCGTCGGGGTAGCCCTCGAGCGGGTCCAGGGTGATGACCTCCAGCCCGAGCGTCGAGAGGAGCGCCGCGTAGGCCGCGTGTTGGTCCGCGGCTAGCGTGGCATCGATCCGGATTCGGTCGAGGTGAGTCAGCTCGCACTCCGCGAGGGCCGGCCCTGGAGCGCGGACGATGGCGAGGGTTCGATCTTCGGAGCTCACGGTGACGGCCTCGACAGAGCGGGCAGGCGCGCACGGTAACCCGGCTCCGCGGCCGGCGGGGGCCAGAGTCCCGCGTGATCCCGTTGGAGGCGCGTGAGGCCCCGGCTCGGCGTTCGCCGGGCGCTGTTGGGCTCGGCCTCAGGCGGAGTTCCGATCCAGGGTCTCGGCCCCGGTCGCCGGCTCGAGGTACGTCTCCAGCAGCGAGTCCAGCAGGCCGTTGTCCACCGGCTTGGGGAGGTGGGCGTCGCAGCCAGCCTCCACGCATCGCTCTCGGTCCCCCTTCAAGGCCGAGGCTGTCAAGGCGATGATGGGGGGCGCGTCACCGTGCTCCTTGAGGGAGCGCGCGGTGGTGTATCCGTCCTGGACGGGCATGTGCATGTCCAGGAACACCACGTCGAACGCATCCGCCGTGCCAGCGGCGGACGTGGCGCGCTCGTAGCCCTCGAGCCCGTTCACCGCGTATTCGACCTCGAGGCCGCGTCGGTGGAGGAGCTCGACGAGGACGCGGCGATTGATGGCGTTGTCCTCGACCACCAGCGCCCGTCCATGGAACACGGTCCGGCGGGGAGCATCGCTCCTGGTGTCGCGATGGTGGAGGCTGCCGGCCTCGTCGATCGGGACTTGGAACGTGAACGTGCTCCCCGTTCCAGCCTGGCTCTCAACGGTCAGTTCACCGCCCATGCGCTCGGCGATCTCACGCGAGATGGTCAATCCCAGACCGGTGCCCCCATAGTCGCGTGTGGTCGACGAGTCTGCCTGCTGGAAGGGGGAGAAGACCCGCTCAAGGGCCGCCTCCTCGATCCCGATGCCCGTGTCGGTGACCGCGATCACGAGCGAGGATTGCTCGCCGGCCTTGCTCACACGGACCTCCACGCCACCCTCGTGGGTGAACTTGATGGCATTGGAGAGGAGGTTGATCAGGACCTGCCGGACTCGCATGGGGTCGGACAGCACCATGGGGGGGAGGTCGTCCACGAAGCTGAGCTGGACCGTGAGTCCAGCCTCGAGGGCGGAGGGCCTCAGGGACTGGACGGTGCGCTGCACGAGCTCCCGGGGGTCGAAGGCGATCTTCTCGATTTCGAGGTGGCCGGATTCGATCTTGGAGACGTCGAGCACGTCGTTGATCAAGGAGAGCAGGTGCTCGCCGCTGCTGTGGATCGCCTGCAGCGCGGCGTGGTCTTCCTCGGCCAGGTGGTGCGTCGTTGCGAGGAGGTCGGAGTATCCGATGATGGCGGTCAAAGGGTTCCGGAGCTCATGGCTCATGTTGGCGAGGAACTCGGACTTGGAACGATTCGCGGACTCGGCCTTGGCCTGAGCGGCGCGCGTCGCCTCCTCCTGCCGCCTGCGCTCGGTGATGTCGCGGGTCACCGCGAGCAGGACCGTCTCCCCAGCGCGGTCAGCGAGGGGTACGGCGCTCGTTTCCATCCAGAGGTGCTCACCGTCGAGCCCGACGATCTCGAACCTGAGCGAGCCGGTCTCACCCTGCAGGACCTTGGCGTGCAGCTCTCGGAAGCGCTCGCGGTACTCCTCGAGGACCAGTTCCTCGACCGGCGCCCCGCGGACCTCGGCCAGAGACTTGGCCGCGATCATCCTCAACCCAGCGGGGTTCATGTCCACGAGGAGTCCCTTGGCGTCCACCACCTTCACGCACTCAGGCTGCGCCTCGATGATGGCGCTGAGGTATCGGGTCCTGGCCGCGAGGTGGCGCCCGATGGAGCTGATCGTGCCCAGCTGTTCGGCGAAGGGGCCGTCGTTCTGCCGGGCACCGAGCCCAGCATCGGCCCCCTTCTCGATGGCGAGCATCGTCTCGTACGCTTGCTCGAGCGCCTCGATCGCCATGCCCCTGACCCGGTTCCTGCGGTAGGTGCAGACCGCGAACATCAGCGCACCGAATCCGGCGAAGGCCAGCGGCCAGGCGAGTCCTACCAGGTCCATTGTCGAGAGAGGGGCGGGGGAATAGGTGCTTGGTGGTGGAGACACACGCCCCCCGGTTCTGGATCCATCTGTCGTCGTCTCCGGGACATCAGCTTTAGGAGTATTCCTCTCTTCCTCCCCGTGGAGCACGAGCCTGTGGAGCACGAGCGGCAGGCCATGGAGCCCCAGCGGCAGGGAGACCACGCGACGGGGTCCGCCCCAGGGACCGGCTGGACCTCACACACCTCGCCGCCGGCAGAGGGCCGGCGCCCGCACCGGCTCCGGTGGTGGCTCGTGGGCCGCCGACGTGAGCGGCACACCATCGGCCGTCTCGGTGCCCGGCCTGGGATCCCTCGCCCGACAGCTCGCGGTCAGACCGGCTCGCCGACCACCTTCTGAATGCGGTCGAGGAGGTAGGTCTTCAGCATCCCGGTTCGCGTGCACTCGGCCTCCAGGTAGCTCTTCTTGTGTCGTTCGTAGAGCAGCCTGGGGAGGACCTGAAGGGAGGAGGGCGCTCCCGAGTCGCCTCCGTAGAGGAGCGTGACCTCGTCACCATTGCGCACCGCCTCGGTCAGCGGGCGAAGCCGCGGCTTCATCCTCGCGGGGCCGGGAACGAACCCAGGGACCGTCACCGGGGTCCCGCAGTGGGTCAGGAGCTCGGCGGCGGAGCTGGTCTCCGCCCGCTCCGCGCATTCCTCCAGCACCTGCCAGCACCAGACGGCATCGGCCAGCGCGCGGTGATGGGTCCCGTCCTCGAGATCGAGGTGCTGGCAGAGCGTCTCCAGCTTGTGGTCGGGCGACTCGGGGATGAACTTCCGCGCGAGCTTGAGCGTGCACAGGAAGGGAGAAGAGGGGAGGGCGACGCCGCTCCGCGCCTGCTCGAATCCGAAGACCCTCGCGTCGAAGCCCGCGTTGTGCGCGCAGAGCCAGTCCTCTCCGGCCCACTCCGCAAAGCGCTCGATGGCTGAGCGGGTGAGGGGAGCCGAGCGGATGTCGTCGTTGGTGATCCCGTGGATCTCGGTGGCCTCGGGCTCGACCTCGATCGCAGGGGCCACGAGCGTCTCGAAGGAGTCGACGACCTCGCCGCCTTCCACGCGCACGGCGCCAATCTCCAACAGGTGGGGGGCGCCGCTCAGGTTCGCGGTCTCCGTGTCGACGACAACGATGGGGCGATCGAGCGGCATGTGCGTTGGGTCCGAGGGCAGCGCCAGCGACGGCCTGGTGGCGCGCGCGGCGAGGCGGGACTCTAGTGGCCCGGCCGGGATCTCTCAACGTGCTCTTTCGTCGCGTCCCGTGAGCGGCCGAGTGCCTTAATGGAGTCGCGTTTCGGGTAGGGGGTCGTCCTGGGGCCATGATGTGCCGATAGACTCCCCGCGATGGCCCCCCCGAACCCGTCCCCTGACGCGCCCCTGTTGCTCTACGACGGGGAATGTGGCCTGTGTTCCCGGGCAGTGCAGTTCATCCTGCGCCGGGACGCTCGGCAGCGGATGCTCTTTGCTTCTCTGCAGTCGGAGACGGGGCGCGAGGTCCTCTCGGAAGCGGGGCTGGACCCGTCGGATCTGACCACGATGATCCTGCGTACCGGGCCTGGGGCCCTTCTGGTGCGGAGCGACGCGGCCCTCACCGCCGCCGCAGAGCTGCGCGTTCCCTGGCGCTGGGCCAGCGGGCTGCGCTGGATCCCGAGGCCGATTCGAGACGCCGTCTACCGGGTCATTGCCCGGTTCCGACACCGGATCTTCCCTGCCCCGGCCGCCTGCATGCTCCCCGGGCCCGAAGACGGTCACCGGTTCATCGACTGACCGCTGGCCTCAGGCCTCACTCGCGATGGCCTGGAACCCAGGGAGGCTCCGGAGCACGTCGAGGTCGGTGTTCCGGGACAGCTCGCCGAACAGGAAGTAGCCCCGGTCCCTGGCGGAACCGAGCAGCTCGATCGCGCGGTCGAGGTCGTCCGGGTCGGCGAGCAGCGCGTGGACACAGGCGGCCTGGAAGCAGGTGAAGCCGTCCCGGGGCCCCTGCTCCAGGGCCACATCGATCTCGGCGCGGGCCTCTCGCGCGCGACCGAGGCGCGCGTAGAGGGTGGCGGTGCGCACCCGGCAGTCGGTGTCGTCCGGCACCTCCTTGAGTCGCTTCCGGCCGGCGGCGATGCCGCTGTCGGCGGTCTCGAGTGCCTCCTCGTACCGATCGAGCCGCACGAGGACGTTGTAGAGGTGGTCGTAGGAGGCGACGTGGGAGGGGTTGATTCCGATGGCCCGCTGGAGGAGGCCCGTGGCGCTCTTGAAGTTGCCTTCGCGGGCGTAGATGGAGCCGAGCAGCCGGTGGGCGAACCACTCGTTCTGGTCGCTCTGCATGGCGGCGCGATACTCCCGCTGGGCGTCCTCGAGGTGTCCCGAGAGGTGATGGGCGAAGCCGAGAGCGGTGTGGGCCAGGGCGTTCTCCCCGTCGAGGGAGAGGGCGCGGTCCACGTTCTCCCTGGCCTCCTCGAGGAACGTCGGGTCACCGTCCCAGAGCAGGTACTTGCGGACCATGGCCTCCCCGAGCACGCCGTAGGCGGACGCACAGTAGCGGTCGAGCTCGATGGCCCGGCGCAGGAGGCTCGTGGCGGAGATGGCGTGCTTGGAGCGACCCCTGTGGAGGAGATCCCGCGCCTTGGCCACGATTCGCAGGGCGTCGTCGCTCCTGCGGGAGGCCGGCCGGGTCGGGGCCGGGCCGGAGGCGCTGAGCCTGGCCCGGAGGGCCCGCATGGCGACCCGGGCCAGCTCGTCCTGTAGGGCCCACTCGTCGGGGTCCGTGGCCGTGCAGCGGTCGGTGAATCGCTGGGTCTCGCCGTCCCGGTGAGCGACGGTCTCCAGGGCGAGGGTCGCTGTGCTGCCGTCGATGTCGAGGGTCGAGGAGACGACGAAGTCGAAGTCGCCGTCGTCGGCCGCGCCGTGGACCTGGAGGCCCTTGTTGCGCGACAGGGAGGCGTCCAGGTCGCTCCGCAGCCCGCGGGCCATGACGGCCGCAGACTCGAGGGAGCCTTCGCCGAGGTGGATGTCGAGGAGTTGGACCCGACCCTTCAGGGCGGAGGCCCGCCGCTGGCCTGTTCCGGTCAGGGCGCCCTCGACCCGCTGCAGCTCGAGCAGCGCCTCGGCCGCGTCCGCGAAGCGTTCGGCGGGAGCGGGCGCGAGGCACCGGATGATGAAGTCCTCGAGCGGCTGGGGGAAGCCGGGTCGAATGTCAGCGGGGCGCTGCCGCGGCGCGCCGTCGAGGATCCCCATGCAGACCTCGGGGAACGAGTCGCCGGGGTAGGGCAGCTGTCCGGTGGTGACGTGGTAGAGGACGGCGCCCAGGGAGAACACGTCGCTACGGGAGTCCAGTTCGTCGCCGCGCACCTGCTCGGGGCTCATGTATAGCACGGTCCCGACGAGCATGCCGTGCTGCGTGATGCTCGACTCGTCCGCGGCACGGGCGATGCCGAAGTCGAGGAGCTTCAGGTTACCGTCCTCGTCGAGCAGGATGTTGGCGGGCTTGAGGTCGCGGTGGATGAGGCCGCCCTCGTGCACGACCTTCAGCGCGGCGCACAGCTGGGAGGCGATCCGGAGGCATTCCTCGAAGCCGAGGGTCTGGTCCTTGATGATCCGGTCGAGGGTGCGCCCCTCGAGGTACTCCATCGCGATGTACGAGGTCCCGTCGAACTGGTCGTACTCGAAGATCGTCGCGATGTGGGGGTGGTCGAGCTTGGAGGTGTGCTTCGCCTCCCTGTGGAAGCGCTGATCCGACTTGGGGTCGATCTCGGCGTGGGCCCGGAGAATCTTCAGTGCGACCGTCCGCCCTAGCTTGGTGTCCACCGCGCGATACACCTCGCTGAGGGGCCCCTCGCCGAGGCGGTCCTTCTCAGGATCGAATTCGAAGTGGGCGAATCTCATGGGGGGCTCCGGGCGGGCTCCGCCCAGACGATATAGAACCGCTGGGACCTACCGGTCACGGCAATCCCACTCGCCTAAAGGTCGAGCGATGGGGCCTTATTCCTGAACAGCTGGGCTCAGGAAGCGTCAACATCCCTGCCATGTCATCCACAGGAGATTCCCCGGCTCCGCGCCGGGGCGGGTCCAGGACCCTGGAGCCCTTCGAGGCCTGGGACTTCGAGGCGCTGAGACCGCCCCGGAGCCGGTCGGCGGAATACAACGAGAAGCGACTGGGGGCCCGGCGCCGGCTCGAGGCCATCGCGAAGGCGCTGACGAAGGCCTCCCCCGACGCGGCGAAACTCGAGGTCCGCACGTCGATTCACAATCCCTTCCCGCCCGTCAATGGAGGGAGCGTGGAGCGGCTCTGGGCGTACCTCTCCCGGCCCAAGGCCCACAAGACCAAGCTCAAGCGGGAGCTGGGATCCGAGCTGGGGAAGGACCTGGATCAGGCCTACCGGAACGGGTACCTCTGCGTGGCCCTCGAATCGGACGTCCTCGAGGTCAGCCTGCGGATCCATCCGGACGCCTGGTTCGACGGCCGGAACCTGACCCGGAGGATCGAGGCCGAGGGCCTCCGGCCTCTCCTCGCGCTCCTCAACGAACTCGAAGGCTTCCGGTTGCAGCTGGCCGACTGGAAGGGCGAGTGGATCTGCGGCGAGCTCGAGATCGAGCAGCTCGAGGAATTCTTCCGGTTCTACGTGCCTGGCGAGCACCTTCTCGCCGTTCAGCAGCGCACGCCCGTCCCGGAGTCCCTCCGGGATGTCCTCCTGACGCCTGAGCTACCGGGCCAATTGGTGGACCAGTTGGTGGAACTTGTCCCGTTACGACACTACGCCTGCTGGGCGCCAGAAAACGACTTCCTTTTCAGTTGAGGCCCCGAGGCCCGCTCGGAGCACCTGCCCGTGTAGGTGGAAACCCGTGGGCGCCTCGGCAAATGAATTGTTCGGTAAATTCCCGTCACACGCTATCGGTGGGAGGCCGGTCGGTGCCATCATGACTCCGCGTCAGGGGAAACTCTGGCGTGGTCTCCATGTCCTCGCATGGGACGAGCGTTGGCAGGCGCGACTCCCCAGCTTGGCAGGGCTGACCACGACCCGCAGGGTCGTAGCGAGCATGAGACCAGGCAGTGTTGGTGGGGGACGTCACCTCGGTGGCGGCCCCCTCCTCTTTGCCTTGATCGGCGGATGGCCCACGGCCGGCCAGCGGCACCCCGGGGGATGCGTGGGGGGCGATGCCGCGTTCCCTCCGATCGAGCCATCGGGATCTCGCTGGTCCCACCTACTCTCCTCGATGTGAAGCGGGCCTTCCTCGGAATCGTATTGGTGTCCATGGCGCTCCTCGTGCCGGACTGCAGCGGCGGATCGGAGGGCCGATCGCATCGGGCGAGCCTGCGGGGCCGTGACCTGGTCCTGATCGTGGCCGACTCGCTCGACGGGAATCACCTCGGGGCTCACGGGTACCCGCGGGCCACGACGCCATTCCTCGACGAGCTCGCCGCCTCGGGCGCCGTCCTCGACCGGTCCATTTCTCAAACCTCGTGGACCATGTCCTCGGTGGTGAGCTTGTTCACCGGGATGGAGCAGGAGGCGCACGGAGTGCTTCGGATCGAGCAGGCGCTCCCGGCGGCCGGTCCGGCGACGCTCGCCGAGCTCTTCCAGAGGCGAGGGTATCGGACGGTGGGGCTCGTACAGAACGCCGTCATCGCCGAGGGCGCGGGGCTGGAGCGAGGGTTCGACCGCTACGAGTCGCTGCCCTTCACCGAGGAGGGGGCAGAGGCCTTGATCGAGGAGGTGGCGGCGCTGGCATCCGGGGGCGACGGAGCGCAGCCGATCTTCCTCTACGTCCATGTGGGACCGCCTCACATGCCGTATCAACCGCCCGAGCCGTTTCGCTCCCGCTTCGCAACCCCCGGGAGCGAGAGCCCGGTGGAGGGGTCCATCCGTGACACCACCGACATCATGGTGGAGCGAAGCTCACCCTCGCACCCCGACGTCCTTCGCCTCGTGGAGCTCTACGACGGACACGTGGCCTACGCGGACTCCCTCGTCCGCCGGGCCGTGGCTGCGGTCGAGGCTGCGGACCGCCCGGGGCCGCCGGTGGTGTTGTTCACCTCCGATCATGGGGAGGCCTTCATGCAGCACGGGGCGGTGGGGCACAACCTGTTCTGCTACGAACCCATGATCCGGATTCCCTGGATCATGTCCGCCGAGGGCGTCATTCCCGCGGGGCGCAGGGTCGGAGGGACCGGGTCCCTGCTCGACGTCCTGCCGACCCTCGCCGAGCTCTTCGGGCTGCCGCTGCCACCCCAGCGTCTCGATGGCATCTCACTGGTGCCCCACCTCGTCGGGGAGACCTCGATCGAGGATCGTCCGCTGATGGTCTCGTCCCGGTATCCGGGGATCGGCAAGCAGCCGCAGCTGGGGCTCGTCGAGGGCCCCTGGAAGCTCGTGGTCCGTCGTCGGGGTCAGTCTGCCCAGCTCTTCCACACGGCCGAGGACCCCGATGAGCTCGTGGACCTCGCAGCCTCCCGGCCTGAGCGAGTGGCCCGCATGGCCGCGCTGCTCGAGCAGCGGCGGGCGGCCGCCCGCACGAGCTGGGCGGCCGCCCGCCGCGAGCTCCCCGAGGACCTCCTCAGGGAGCTCGACGCGCTGGGCTACCGAGGCCACGGGCGGGACGGGGGGCAGGGTGACTCGTTGGGCAGGCGCTGAGCCTCCCCGTCGGCCCGCAGCGTCAGCTGGCGCGTTGCTCGGGAACCTGGGATGCCTGACGCATCCGGTAGCCCACGGACCAAACGGTCTCGATGTGGTCGGAGTTCCCCTCGTCATCACCGAGCTTCGACCGGAGGCGACGGACGTGGAGATCCACGGTTCGCTCGTCACCTCGGAAGTCGTGACCCCAGACGTGGTCGAGGAGCTCGGCGCGCGTCCAGGCCCGACCGGGATGGCGGAGCAGGAACGAGAGCAGGTCGAACTCCCTGGGCTTGAGCCGCAGGATGCGCTCGTTGCGACCTGCAACCACGCGCTCGAGGTCCATCCAGAGATCGAGGTGTCGCACGAAACCGCCCGCCGGTTTCCTGCCAGACCGCCGGAGGATGCTCCGCACGCGGGCGATCACCTCGCCGAGGTGGTAGGGCTTCAGGACGTAATCGTCCGCGCCGGCATCGAGGCCGTCGATGCGAGCCTCGGGGTCCCGGCGGCCGCTGACGATGACGAGGGGAATCGAGCGCCCCGCCGCGCGGAGTTCGCGGCACAGCTCGATGCCGTCCCCGTCGGCCAGGGCGGGCTCGAGCACGATGGCGTCGAAGTGACGCTCGAGGGCGCGACGGGCGCCCTCGAGGTCGACGGCGGCCTCGGTGTCGTGCCCTTCCTTGCGGAGGGCGTCCATGAGTTCGGCGCGTTCCTTGGGGTCTTGCTCCACCACCAGGACGCGGATGTTCGTCGTTACCATTTCAATTCGGCCCCGCGGTGGGGGCCTGCGAGAGTTCGTTGCGAGCCAGGCCTACGAGATGCCCGGTAGGGGATACCCCTTATCTAGGTAGGTATAAACTGGATCAGCCTGTTCCCATCAAGTTTCCACCCCATGAATCTCGAAACCCAATCTGAGACGGCCCCGGAAGGGTCCGAGAAGCCGGTCCTGGGGACCTGGCAGAAGGTCGCTCTCGTCTTCGCACTCATCAGCACCCTCGCGGGTCTCGCCCTCGGCGGATTCGGCCCTGAGGCCGCCGAGGTCAGCGCCGCGAGCCCTCAGGTGGATTCCTTCGCCGCCGCAGGGAGCCCTTCCTCGACCCCTGAGGATCCCGAGGGACCCGGGATCTGGGCTCCCTTGCTGGCCAAGGGGGGCCTGAGCTTCTTCCTGGCCTTCTGTGTCGGTTACGCGCTCCGGGCGGCGCTGAAGATCCTCTTCCTCGGGGTCGGGCTCGCGTCCCTGGCGGTCTTCGGCCTTCAGTACGCCGGGCTGCTGGGGGAGATCCAGTGGGAGCGGCTCGGCGAGTTCTGGCAGGTCGGCGTGGCCGCGGCCCGGGACCAGGTGGACGGGCTGCAGGCCTTCATCACCGGCAGCCTGCCCTCGGCAGCATCCGGTACGCTCGGCATGTTCACGGGCTTTCGGCGGACGAGCTGACAGGCCCCCACCTGGCCCCCGAGTCCCGGCCGTGATGGGTGAGGTCTCGTCGGTTCGTGGATGGTCCGTGGAACCACCTCCTTCCCGGGGTCCCTCCATGCTCGCTTTCCTCGCCCCGCTCCTCGCCGCCATCACCGTCGCGGCCCCCCCTCCTTGGCAGGGGGAGAAGTCCGCGCGAGCCATCGTGGTGGATCCAGCCGGATCCCCCGGCCTCCTGACGAGACTCCGCGAGGCGGGGTTCGACGTGCTCGGCTCCGCTCCGCTGGACAGCGGTGGGGTCGAGGTCATCGCGACGCCCGAGGAGCTTCGCTGGGTGGGGGCGCGCGGGCTCGAGGCTCGCGTGGTCGAACATGGACGTCCGTTCGTGGAGATCATGGGGGAGCGAGCGTCCGAGGACGGGGTCCCCTCCGGTTACCTCGACTATCCCGCCGTCCTGGCCGAGCTCGCCAGCCTCGCGGCTGCCCACCCCCAGCTCGCCGAGCTGGTGGACCTCACCGCTCGCTACGGGACCCCCTCCACCGAGGAGGGCCGGCACCTGTACGCGTTGAAGGTCTCGGACAACGTGCACCTGGACGAGGATGAGCCCGCGGTGCTGCTGGTCTCCGCCCACCATTCCCGAGAGCTGGTGACCCCGGTCATCGCGCTGGACGCTGCGGGCCGCTTGCTGAACGGCTACGGCTCCGACCCGGCGGTGCGAGCCGCGGTGGACTCGAACGAGATCTGGCTGGCCCCCGTCTGGAATCCGGACGGATACCAGTACGTCTTCACGACGGACCACCTCTGGCGCAAGAACCGGCGGCCCTTCTCAGGCGGCACCGGAGTCGACCTGAACCGCAACTATCCCCTCGGCTGGACCTCCGGATGCTCGGGGAGTTCGAGCCCGGGCTCCAACACCTTCAAGGGCCCGTCGGCGGCCTCCGAGGCCGAGACCGTC
This sequence comes from uncultured Planctomycetaceae bacterium, assembly GCA_964511565.1. GTDB lineage: Bacteria > Planctomycetota > UBA1135 > UBA1135 > Saltatorellus. Next base: position 5,160 of record CAZEFP010000005.1, on the reverse strand, counting down.
ACCATGCTCGCCTGGACGGCTGATCGACGCTTCGCCAAGGTGCTTGATCTCCACTCCCGGGGGAGGGAGACCCTCTGGGGCTATGCCTGCCCTTCGTCCCCGGTGGACACGCTCTGGCGAGCGAAGGCGGTCGGGATGAGCCAGGCGTCCGGCTACGGCAGCGATGAGCGGCCGCCGAGCGCCGACGGGGAGCACTTCCACTGGCAGTTCGCGGACCACGGCGCCCTGTCGCTGCTGACCGAGACCCATGATCAGTTCCAGCCCTCTCATGCCTCCGCGGTCGCCGAGGCTGCGGCGGTGTGGGGAGGGTTCCTCTGGCTCCTCGGCGAGCCGCTCCCCCTCACGGGGCGGGTCACGGACGGGTGTTCGGGCGCGCCCTTGGAGGCGACCCTGACGGTCCAGGGGCTGGGCTTCACCGAGGGCGAGCTCATCCGTAGCTCGGCCACCGCCGGGCGCTTCCACGGATTCCTGCCCGCCGGAAGCCACTCCATCCTCGTGGAGGCCCCGGGTTTCCTCCCGGAGACGATCTCGGTGAGCGTCCCCTCGACGGGGGGGCTGACCGTCGACGTCCAGCTGGACCCGATCGGGGGCGGCGCGGTCAGCTTCTGCCCGGCCACCTCGAACAGCCTGGGCCAGGTCCCGCTGCACTACTTCCTGGGAAGCTCCAGCGTCTCTCAGAACCAGTTCACCCTCTTCGCCGAGCGGCTTCCGGGACTCCAGCCCGTGGTCTTCATGGCCGGGCAGAACTTCATCCAGGCGCCCTGTTTCAATGGAGTCCTGTGCCTCGGACGGCCCAGCTACTGGCTCTCGGTGGGGGTCGCCGACGTCTTCGGGATCGCCTCCACGGCCGTGGACCTGTCCACCCCGATTCACGGCCAGGTCATGCTCCTGGCTGGATCCACGTGGGGGTTCCAGGTGGCGTATCGCGATCCCGCCGCTGGCGGGGTCGGGCTCAATCTCACTCCGGGACTGAGGGTCCAGGTTTGTCCGTGATTGAGCCGGTGAGGGGCCGGGACGAAGGGGTGCTCGCTGCCTGAGCTGACCCCTTCACGATTCCTCGGAGCCCTCCTGCGAAATTGTGAACCTGTGGTAGCTTCGATGTAAGACGAGTTCAAACGCCCCACGTTTGCTAGCTCAGAGTTCCCTTCCAGGCGCTTCGTATTTTCCTCTCCAATTCCTTTCGGGGAGGAAACGGTCCACCGGGCCGCGGACGCGCTTCCTTTGCCCCCTTTCCCAACAAGCTTCGATGCGTAGCACCCTTGCCTTCACGGCCGTTGCAGCGTCCCTGGTCGCCTCAGCTAGCGCCCAGGTGACGCAGTACACAGGTCCGTCGCCCAACCTGCCCACGGTCAATCTCGACTTCGACAACCCCTTCGTCCCGGACGGCCCGATCACCGGGACAGATCCGGCGTTCACGAACGCGGGCATCTCCCAGGTCACCCTCATCACCAACACCGGGTGGACCGATACGGGCGACACCACCTCGCCCGGAGTCTCGGGAAACATGGGGCAGGGCCTCATTACCCAGCTCGGCGGACTCGCCGTTGGAGGGGCCACCGCAGGCACCTCCCTCGAGAACCCCGGTGCAGGGGATGGCTGGGAGATCACCTTCGCCAGCCCTGTGGATGAGTTCCAGTGCATCATGACGGACCAGACCGGCATGACCTTCGACGTTGAACTGCTGGCCGGCGGGACGTCGCTCGGAACCGGCACGTTCACCTATCCCGGTTTCGGCTCGCTGCTCTACTGGCGCGGCCCCGCGCCGTTCGACACGATCCGCATCACGTACCCGACCGGGACCGGCGGGGTCGGCATCGACGAGTGGTCCTTCGGCACCGGTCCGCCGCCGACGCCGCCGGCCAACGACGACTGCGCGAACGCCTCGCCCGTGACCTTCGGCTCCAACGCCATCGGGAACCTGCTGGCCACCACCAGCGCCTCCGGTTCCGCGTGCGGCGCTGACGGCGCCGACGTGTGGTACTCCTACACGGCGACCACGGCAGATGATCTTCGCTTCGACACCTGCGGCTCGAGCTTCGATACTGTGATCGAGGTCTACACGGGCACCTGTGGAGCGCTTGTCTCCCAGGGGTGCAACGATGACGCCTGCGGTACGGGCAGCGCCGTCGACGTCTTCGGCGTCAACGTTGGCGACACCTTCCTGATCCAGGTCGGTGGATTCGGTGGTGCCCAAGGCGTCGGCAACCTCGAGATCGGCAACCCGCCGCCGCCCCCCCCCGCCAACTGCGCGACGACGATCTTCGCCGCCAACAACGGCGGATCGGTCGGCGGAGCGGTCTTCTTCGACATGACGCTCACCCAGGCCTCGTCCTTCTCGGGTCTTCTGACCAACTCGGGCGTCACGTCCGGTGTGCCCATCGGCGTCTCGGTCTACACCTGCGCCTCGACCTACCTCGGTAACGAGCAGAACTCCGCTGCTTGGACCCTGGTCGCCGAGGACGACGGCTCGATGATCAGCCTCGGTACTGACCTCGGTAGCCCGGCGACCTTCGTCGCTCCGTTCTCGCTGCCAGCGGGCACCCACGGAATCTGCGTGGTCGGTGACAACTTCACCACCGGATCGCAGTTCAACCACCGGTACACCAACGGCACCGGGGCGAACCAGAACTTCAGCAGCATCGATGGTGTCGTGACCCTCGACCTTGGTAAGGGCCAGAACACGCCCTTCTCGAGCACCCCCTTCTCTCCCCGCGTCTGGAACGGCCAGCTCTGCCACGGTGGAGCCGTCGCGCCGGGCACGAACTACTGCACGGCGAACGCCAACTCGACCGGGGCCACCGGCTCGATGGCTGCCACCGGCTCCAACGTCGTCGCCAACAACGACCTGGTGCTGGAGGCGAATGACCTCCCGCTCAGCTCGTTCGGCTTCTTCCTGACCTCGACCGTCCAGGGCTCCGTGGCGAACCCGGGTGGTAGCCAGGGCAACCTCTGCCTCGGCGGTGCGATCGGACGCTACGTGGGTCCGGGCCAGATCCAGAACTCTGGCACGGCCGGCTCCATCAGCCTCGCCATCGACAACACGCAGGTCCCGCAGCCCACGGGCTTCGTGGCCATCGCTGCGGGGGAGACCTGGAGCTTCCAGGCCTGGCACCGTGACTCCGTCGGCGGCTCGGCCACGTCGAACTTCACCGACGGCTACGAGATCACCTTCAACTGATCTTCGTCGCGGGCGCAGCCGCGCCTGATCTTCGCCCCCGCCCCGTCCTCTGCAGGATGGAGCGGGGGCGACTTCGGTGGGGGTGGCCCGGTCCTGTCCGGCGCTGTGGGCGGCTGGGAGGGTCGCGTGGATGGAACGGCCGGGCAGCCGGGCGGCCGCGACGGAGCTCCGGTG
>CAZEFP010000005.1:0-1798 GCA_964511565.1 uncultured Planctomycetaceae bacterium | reverse complement strand
CTCTCAGGAGCCCCTCTCGCCGTCGATCGCGGCGGCTCAGCGAGATTGAAGATCTTTGCTAGTCTCAAATCTAGTCGCGGACGAGCGAGCCCGACCTGTGGGTTCCGCCCCCTTCGACCCCTTTCCGCTGGCCCCCTGCGCGGCCGTCCGCGGCCCTCGCACAGGAGGCTGCGAGGACTGGCAGCGACGCGGGCTTCGTTTCCTTGCTCCCCTTCCCAACTCGATAGTGATGAGAAGACCCCTTGCTTTTGGCGCGCTCGCCGTCGCCTTGATCGCATCTGCGAGCGCCCAGGTCTCGCAGTACGTTGGCCCGTCGGCCAACCTCCCTTCACCGAACCTCGACTTCGACAATCCTCCGGTTCCCAGCGGCCCGATCTCCGGGACCGACCCGGCCTTCACGAGCGCAGGGGTGACCATGGTCACCCAGCTCGGCTTCGGCTGGGCCTCCACCGGGGACACGACGTCGCCGGGGATCTCGAACAACGCCCTTCAGGGTGTGATCAGCCAGGGTGGCGTCCTTGCCATAGGTGGTGACACGGCGGGTACGCCCCTCGACAACCCCGGACCGGGCGATGGGTGGGAGATCACCCTCGCCGCGCCCGTCGACGAGTTCCAGTGCATCTTCACGGACCAGGTGAACATGAACTACGACGTCGAGCTCATCGCTGGAGGCACCTCGATCGGCTTCGGGTCCTTCAACTACTCCGGCGGATTCCCGAACCCGCCGCACTTCTGGCGTGGCACCGCGCCTTTCGACACGATCCGGATCACGTTCCCGAACGGATCCGGTGGGGTCGGCATCGACGAGTGGGCGTGGGGCAACGGCCCCGCCCCCCAGCCCCCGACCAACGACGACTGCGCCACGGCCACGAACGCCGTCCTCGGCTCCAATGCCTTCAACAACCTGAACGCAACGGCGAGCGCTGCTGGCTCCAGCTGCGGAGCCGACAACGCCGACGTCTGGTTCTCGTTCACCGTGCCGACGGCAGGTAACTACCGGTTCGAGACCTGTGGGTCCTCCCTCGATACCGTCCTCGAGGTCTACTCGGGGTCCTGCGGCTCGGCGACGTCGCTTGGCTGCAACGACGATGCGTGCGGTGCCCAGAGCCAGCTCGACATCGCTGGCCTCGCTGCGGGCGCGAACATCCTGATTCAGGTCGGCGGTTTCGGTGGGGCGCAGGGCTCAGGCAGCCTCGAGATCTCCAACTTCACCGTGGCGCCCAACGATGACTGCGCGACCGCTGCGCCGGTCGCCTTCGGCCCCAACCCGATCGACAACAACTTCTCGACCGCGGGTTCGACCCTCTCCGGGTGCGGTGCAGATCAGGCCGACGTCTGGTACTCGTTCACCGTGGCGACCGCCGGCGACTACCGCTTCGAGACCTGCGGTTCGCTCTTCGATACGGTGCTCGAGGTCTACACCGGATCCTGCGGTGCGCTCGTCTCCCAGGGTTGCAACGACGATACCTGCGGCACCGGAAGCCGCGTGGACGTCCTCGGCCTTAGCGCGGGGGACATCGTCCTCCTGCAGGTCGGTGGCTTCGGCGGTGCGCAGGGGCTCGGCACCCTCACGGTCGGGAACCCGCCGCCTCCGCCCCCTGCCAACTGTGCCCGGACGCTCTTCGCCTCCAACAACGGGGGCGCCACGGGCGGCGCGGTCTACTTCGACATGACCCTCAGCCAGGCGTCGTCCTTCTCCGGGATGCTCACGAACACGAGCGCCGCAGCGGGTTCGCCAATCGGCGTGTCGATCTACACCTGCATGGGTTCCTATGCCGGCCAGGAGACGAATCCTGGG
>CAZEFP010000004.1:1457-26718 GCA_964511565.1 uncultured Planctomycetaceae bacterium | reverse complement strand
TCGGGGTCCAGCCGCCGCTCGTCCTCCGTCAGGTCACCCCAGCGCTCCAGGGCCGCGTCGAGCATGGCGCCCACCCGCTCCGGCGAGCGGGAGTTGATGCGCCCGAGCACCTTGCCCCCCGGGGCGAAGACCCAGAAGCCCTGCCGTGTCCCGCCGTCGGTGATGCGCTTGCCGCCGTTGCTCCAGCGCTGGAAGAGGACGCAGTCGTCGTCGGACCCCCGCTGAAGGCGCCAGACCTCGTCCGCCGCGCAGGTGAAGCGGGCCGCCCGCTCGACGACCGCCTCGGTGAAGACAGACCTCCGGTCCGCCAGGCCATTGCCTCATGTGCACCCGAGCGGGTGCCCGTTCATGAGCCAGAGCAGGAGCGGCCGCTCCTCCTCGCTCGCCCGGCGCACCCCGTCCATGAAGGTCGGCTCCCAGGCGATCTGAGCGAAGCGCAGGTCCGCCGCGCCGGGCAGCAGGTGCGCGCGCCAGTCCTCGAGGTCGACGCGGCGCAGGAGGGGGGCGTCGGCCTGGGGCGCCGGGGACGCCTCTCCAGGCAGCGACTGAGCCGGCGGCCCCTGCTGGAGCACCGCCACGAGGAGGGACGTGATGAGCATGGGGCGAGCCTACTCGCTCGCCCGCCTTTCGTCGAAGGGACGTTCGGGGCCCGCCCGCTCAGTCCATGTGAGCGACGACTCGCTCGTCGCCCATCTGCAGCTTCAGCGCCACGCGCTGCGCCACCTTGCCGAACAGGTTCTCCCAGGTCCGGATGAAGCCCTTGACGGAAACGCGGCGGACGAAGTCCACGCTGGTCCAGTAGCGGGGGCCGCTGAGGCCCTGGGCGTTCGCGTAGAGCTTGGCCTGCTCGGACACCATCCACTCGGAGTGGAGCATGTACATGATCAGGTAGACGCGGCTCAGCCAGATCTGACGGATGAGCGGCTTGATGAAGCGCATCATCCAGGGGCTGCGGATGACGATCGGGAAGAGCTTGTGGAGGTTCTCGATCTGCCGCTTGTTCTCGAACTCGATGGAAGAGGTCCGGTTGAACTTCACCGGGAAGTCGTCGTAGGCCGCCACCGCGTAGCCCATGTCCTCGGTCATCTCCTCGATGTCGAACATGGGGTACGGCTGCATGATCGAGACCAGGGGGTGGTCGACCTTGCACCGGATGTTGAGCTCCACCGTCTCGAGCTCGTCGTCGAGGGACGCACCGGGGCCGCCGAGCATGTTCAGGGAGCCGAGGCGAATGCCGTGCTCCTTGATCCAGCGCGCGGAGTCCTCGAGCTGCTGCAGGGTGGTGTTCTTGCGGAAGACGGCGTTACGGATGTAGTCGTTGGCCGATTCGAAGGCGATCCGCGCGTAGACGCAGCCCGCCTTCTTGAGCTTCTCGATGTGGTGCTCCCGCGTCATGTTCGCCATCAGGATGACGTCGAACGGGAGGCCCACCTCCTTGGGGTACTTCTCGCAGAACTCGTCGAGCCACTTGCCGGAGAGGTTGAAGATGTCGTCGAGGAAGTGGACGAACTTCAGGTTGTACTTGTCGCGGACGTCCTTGATCTCGGCGATCACGTGGTCCACCGACCGCTTGCGAACGTACTTCGCGTTGGTCGAGCCCATGACCTTCTTCTTCAGCGCGTGGTGGAAGCAGAAGGAGCAGTTCATCGGGCAGCCGCGCTGGGTCACGAAGACCTTGCGGTCGCTGTCCCGGTAGATCGACCCCGCGTCGTAGATGATCGAGCGGTCGGGGAAGCCCAGCGAGTCGAGGTCCTGCACCGGCGGGCGCTGGGAGTTCTTCTGGATCTCGCCCGTCTCGCGGTCACGGAACCACATGTTCTGCACGAACTGGTGGTCCTCGCCGGCGGCGAGCTTGTCGAGGAGCTCGACCGTCGCGAGCTCTCCCTCACCGCGGCAGATCGCGTCCACGTGCTCGTTGAGCTCGATCACCTCGGGGCTGAACGTGGGGTGCGGTCCGCCGAAGAGGATGAACACCTCCGGCATCTCGGTGCGGATGCGCTTCGCGAGGTCCAGGAAGTACAGGTGCATCCCCGTGGTCACCGAGAAGCACACCACGTCCGGCGCGTAGTCCTTCGCCTTCTGGACCCAGTCGGTATCCGGCAGGAAGAGCGCCTGAGCCTGGTGGCCGGCGTCCTTGATCGAACGGCTGAGCCACATGAGGCCGAGCATCTCCTGCGGGAGGTAGTCGTTGATGAAGAGGACCTTCATCGACTTGACCGGGCTGTTGGAGGTGATCGCCGTGGCCGTTCCGGGGCCGATATCGGTGAGCGTCATGGAAGCGAGGCGTGGGGCGACGAGGGGTCGCTTGGGTCTCCGTCGTCCCCTGGGGAGCGCCCTGCTACAGCGGGGCGCGTTCGGGGCGACGTCCTAATGTTATCGGCCTGTGAGCACCCGGGGCCTGCGGTACAGAAAACCAGGAAGCGCCCGATCACCCCTGGAACGGGGCCGCGCTCCACGAATGAGACGCTCCCGCAGCCCTCGGAGGTTCAGGCCTGCCCGGAGGCGCCCTGGAGGAGCGCCTCCACCCGCGAGAAGGTCCGCTCCCGATCGAACCTCGACTCGCGCTCGTGTGCCGCCTCCACGAAGCGGGCTCCCAGCGCTGGATCGTCGAGGATGCGACCCATTGCCGCCGCCAGACCCGCAGCATCCGAGGGGTCCACGAGCAGCCCGTTGACCCCGTCCTCGACCACCTCGGGGTTCCCGCAGACGCCGCTGGCGATCATCGGCGTACCGATCGCCTGAACCTCCAGCAAGGTGTGGGAGAGGCCCTCGTACTCGCTGTTGAGCACGAAGACGTCCGCAGCCCGGATGAACAGCGGGATCCGCCCGTGGGGCACGTTGCCGAGGAAGCGCACGCGCGCCTCCACGCCCAGGTCCCGGGCGAGCTGCTCCCAGGGCTCCTGCATGTCCCCGTCTCCCGCGATGAGCAGGACGACGTCCTCATCGAGCTGCGCGAGGGCGCGGATGATCCCGTCCACCCGCTTCCAGCCCATGAGCCGGCAGATGGTCAGCGCGTAGCGGTGGCCGGGCTCGAGCTCCAGCGCCGCCCGCGCAGCCTCCCTCGTCTCGGGGACGTCGCTGGCCCGCGGACCGTGGTACGCGTTCAGGACGGTGACGGCCTTCTCCGCCGGCACGCCGTGCTCGTTCACCAGGATGCCCCGCAGGAACTCGGAGCAGCAGATGATCCGGGTGGTCCAGGCCCACCAGCGGCGCTGGAGCGCCCGGGTCAGGCCGACCCTCCAGCCGTACGAGCGACCCTGGAACTTGACGATGTCGTCGCCGCGCGCCCACCCCTTGCGGTGGGCGATCTCCCACGCACCGTCGACCATGATCCGGATCACCACAGGACGCCGCCGCAGGCGGGCAGCCAGGACGTGGAGCAGCGCGAGGTGCTCCTGGACGTACACCACGTCCGCCCACGCCGCCGCCCTCAGCACCGCGAAGAACGCGCGCAGGTAGCGAATCGGCAATGGACCGCGGGGAATCGCCTGGACCGGGAACGGGTGACCGGACGGCTGCTCCTCGCTGCAGAACGCGATCACTCGGACCTCGTGCCCGCGGTCCATCAGGAAGCGACCGATGCTCGGCACGTAGACCGCAGGCCCGCCGAGGTCCGGCGGAAAGACGGGGGACGTGATCAGGACGCGCATGGGGAGGGATGAGCTCGCGGCTCGCCGCTCCTGGAGTCTAGGGCGCACCCGCCACCGTCCGCAGCCGCGCGCCGATTCTCCATCGTGGCAGCCGCGGCCTTGGGGTTCACGCGTGCATCAACCAGGACCCGCCCTCGGCGCCCTGCTTCGCCGCAGACAGCGGCCCGTCCACGTCGAAGATGTCGAGGGCTGCGCTCCGCTCCAGGCAGGTGCGGATCGCCCCCATCAGCTCCTCGGACTCGGGCGGCTTCTCGAACCACTGGTGCATCCCCATGACGAGCAGGCGCATCAGCTCGGTGCGCGAGCGAGGGGCAGAGACCACGATGATCGGCGCCTGGGCCAGATGGTCGAGGCCGCTCAACACCTCCAGCAGCTGCTCGCCCCATGCCCCAGGGAGGTCCAGGTCCATGACGATCGCGTCGATCTCGGGGTGGGCGCTCGCGCAGTCGAGGACGGCGATGGCGTCCTCGCAGACCAGCGGGCGATGGCCCAGCGCCTTGACGAGGGATGCGTAGTGCTCCCGCGTCTCGGGATCTTTCTCTGCGATGAGGACCTTCTGCATGGCTTGGATCGATGGAACCGGTCGGACGTCGGCCTTGGGCGCGTTCATCGACCGCACCGGCCCGGGGCCACGGAGCCAATCGCCGATACCTGCGACGTGCCTCGTTTTGCCCCAGCGCCCCTGGCCCAGGGTCTCAAAACGACGACCGGCGAGCCCCGCTGGGGGCCCGCCGGTCGGTGCGGCCCGGGCAGTGCCCCAGCGTCTGGAGGGGCGTTCTGGAGGGGAGTCGATCGCTCAGACAGGAACGTTGTCCCGCTGCTCCTCGCGCTCCGCTTCGATCTTCCGCAGTCGATCGAGGGTCACGTCCGGCGTCGGATAGTCGCCGGTGAAGCACGCGTTGCAGAACTTCGAGATGCTGCGGTTCCCCACGCGAGCGGCCTCGTTCATGGCCTCACGGTCCAGGTAGATCAGCCGGTCCACGCCGAGGGACTCCGCGATCTCGTCCACCGTCCGGTCCGTCGCGATGAACTCGCGCTTGCTGGCCATGTCGACGCCGTAGGGGCAGGGCGCCACGAGCGGCGGGCTCGTGACCCCCAGGTAGACGTTGCGAGCCCCCGCGCTGCGCGCCGTGTCGACGATGCGGCGGGAGGTGTTCCCTCGCACCACGGAGTCGTCCACGAGCAGCACGTCCTTCCCGTCGAACTCGAGCGGGATCGGGTTGAGCTTGCGCCGGATCGACGAGGTCCGCGCCTTCTGGTTGGGCATGATGAACGTCCGGCCGATGTACCGGTTCTTCACGAGGCCCTCGCGGTAGGGGACGCCCAGCTCGGCGGCGCAGGCCTGGGCCGCGTCCCGCGAGCTGTCGGGCACCGGAATGACCGCGTCGGGCATCGGGGCTCCGGAGGCCTTCCACTGCTGCGCGAGGGCGATCCCGAAGCGGTGCCGGGTCTTGTAGACGCTGATGTCGTCGATGAACGAGTCGGGGCGCGCGAAGTAGACGTACTCGAAGATGCAGGGGCGGTGGGGCTGATCCCCCACCTGGCGCCGGTGCACCTTGCGGCTGCTGTCCACGAAGATCGCCTCGCCCGGCCCGATGTCGATGGTCCGCTCGTACCCGTTCACGTCGAGCACGACGCTCTCCGAGGCGCACGCGAACCAGTCGCCGTGCTCGTCCGTCCGCTGACCGAAGACCGCCGGCTTGATCCCGAACGGGTCACGGAAGGCCACCATCTCCACATCGGCGATCGTGGCGCAGACCGAGTAGGCGCCCTTGACCTCCTTGTACACCCGCCCCACGGCGTGGAAGACGTCGTCCACGGTGACCTTCCCGCCGCTCGCGTTGTAGCGCTCGGCGAGCGCCTCCTGGAAGACGTAGAGCAGGACCTCGAGGTCACAGGTGGAGTTGAGCCGGGTCATCTTCGACCGGAAGCGCGAGTCCGACAGCTCCACGAAGTTGGTCACGTTCCCGTTGTGGACCATCGCCGTTCCGATGGGGAACGTGTGGTGGAACGGCTGGGCGTCCTCGTTGCGGTTCGCCCCCACCGTTGGGTAGCGCACGTGGCCCACGCCCAGGTTCCCCTTGAGCCGGCTCATGTTGGACTCATCGAAGACCTCCACCACGAGCCCGAAGCCCTTCTTCACGTTGAAGCGATCCGTGAAGGTCGTGATCCCGGCCGCGTCCTGTCCGCGGTGCTGGACCGCCAGGAGCCCCTCGTAGATCTCAGGCGCCACGTCGACCCCTTCCGGGCCGAAGATTCCGATGAAGCCGCACATTGGTTTGAGTCCCCTGGAGTCGCGCTGGTGCTGGACGTTGGCGGGGCCGAGGATCGGTCGCCGCTGGCCGAGAGGGTACCCGGAAAAGAGCTCACCACCCGCCCGTCGAGGCGTTTACTGGCCTGGGAGAACCGCGATCGATTCGGCTCCCCATCGCCCCGGTCAGCGCCTTGGCGCCCCCGAGGGCGTAAGCTGAGGAGCAAGCATGAGTCCGCCCGCCCAAGCCCCCGCCCGACTGCTCATCGTCGAGGATGACCCCGTGTACGAGCGGATCCTGCGCGCCCACCTGGGGCGCCTGGGGGAGCGGGTGGGCGAGATCGACCACGCCGGCCGCGTCGAGGATGGCCTGCGCCAGCTCCGGGCGCAGCCCGCCGACCTGGTCCTCCTGGACCTCACGCTGCCCGACAGCCTCCCGGAGGCGACCCTGGAGCGGGTTCCCGAGTTCATCGAGGCCGGCGCCGCCGTCCTGGTGCTCAGCGCGCTGGACGACCCGGAGGCCTCCAGGGCCGCCCGCGCCGCAGGCGCCCTCGACTTCCTCGACAAGAGCAAGATCTCGGCGGAACGCCTCGCCGACGCCCTCGACCGAGCCGGCGCCGGTGACGCGGCGGCGGGCCGAACCGCCCCGGAAGCCCCGGACGACAGGGACGCCCCGCGCCACCGCGAGCTGGACCGCGACCACCCCCAGCGCCTCGCGGCCCAGCTGGTCCACGACGGGAAGTCCTGGCTGACGAATCACAGCTTCCGCCTCGCTGCCCTCAAGCGCGCCGCTGGGCCCGAGGCCGAGGGGCTCATCGAAGGGCTGGGGGACACCGCCCGGGCCCTGGGCGAGCTGCTGGACGCGGGGCGCGGGCTGGTCACGGATGAGACGACCCCTGTGGACCTCGAGTCGGTGGACCTCGCCCCCTGGGTCGCCGCTTGGACCGAGCGGCGAGCGGCCGACGGCGCCCGCGTTCGCGTGGCGACCCCCGACGCCTCTCCCATCTCCCTGACCTGCTGCCCGGCCGGCCTCGAGGTGACGCTCGAAGCCCTGGTCCAGAACGCCGAGCAGGCCGCCGGGGATCACCCGGTTGACGTGGACCTCCGGGCCACCGCTGCGGATGGCTGGGTGGAGGTCGAGGTCACGGACAGCGGGGGGAGCTGGGGCGTCGAGGATCCTGCGCGACTCCTCGACGCGTTCCAGAAGGTCGAGCGTGGAAGCGCCCGGGCGGGCGTCGGCCTCTATCGAGCCAGACGCTGGATGGAGCGCGTGGGGGGAGCTCTCGAGTTGATCCCGCGGGAGGACACCCCGGGGGCCATGGCGGTCCGGCTGCGCTTCCGGGCCACGTGACGGGGAGCGCGGTTAAGGTCAGGCACCCTTCTCCCCCATCGCGCGCCATGCTCCGTCTGCTCCCGACCGCCTCCCTTCTCCTCCTCACCGCATCCGCCGCGAGCGCGGCGGACCTCAAGCTGCCCGCGGTCTTCTCCGACGGCATGGTCCTCCAGCGGGACTCCGGGGCGCCGATCTGGGGCTGGGCCGCCCCCGGCGAAGAGGTCCGCCTCCAGGGGAGTTGGTCCGACTCGGCCCCCGTCACGGCCAAGGCCGACCCGTCGGGTCGCTGGCGGGCCGCGCTCGCCACCCCCGCCGCGGGGGGTCCGTTCAGCGTCAAGGTCTCCTCCGGAGACGAGTCCCTCGAGCTGAGCGACGTGCTGATCGGCGAGGTCTGGCTGTGCTCGGGCCAGTCCAACATGGAGTGGACCCTGGACCTGATCCTCCCCGCCGCTCGGCGGAGCGAGGCCGTGAGTCCGCGCACGGCGGGCCTCGACCGCGCCCAGGTGCGCTTCTTCGACATCCCCCAGACCACCGCAGAGACACCGCGCGACGACTGCAACGCCCGCTGGTGGGCCGCCTCGGGGAACGACGCGCTGCGGTGCAGCGCCGTCGCGTACTTCTTCGCCTGCGCCCTGCAGGACCGCCTCGACATCCCCATCGGGCTGGTCGTCTCCGCCTGGGGCGGGACGCGGGCGGAGGCCTGGACCAGCGAGGAGGTGGTCCAGCGGTTCCCCCACCACGCCGCCACCCTCGAGCGCATCCGGAACGCCGACCCCAACCAGTACGCGAGCGCGGTGGAGGCGTTCTGGCAGCGGGTGGACGACAGCCGCTACTGGACGAGGTCGTTCCGCTCCGCCGACTTCGACGACAGCAGCTGGGACCTCCAGGCCTTGCCCGCCCACTTCGAGTCCGGCCCCGTGGGCGACCATGACGGCGTCGTGTGGTACCGCAGGACGGTCGAGGTGCCCAGCGACTGGGACGCCCAGGAGCTCGAACTCGTCCTGTCCCCCATCGATGACATGGACGAGACCTTCTGGAACGGGGTCAGCGTCGCCTCGACCCTCGCGCCGGGCTCCCACGCGCAGGTCAGGCGATACCGGGTGCCCGCCCACCTGGTCACGTCCGGGCCGGCGGTCATCGCCGTTCGCGCCGTGGACACGGGCGGACCCGGGGGCTTCGCTCCGCGGGAGGACCCGGAGGGCCGCCCCCCCATCCGCCTCTCCTTCGAGGGCGCAGACCTCGACCTGACCGGCGAGTGGCGCGTCCGGCGCGGCGCCCCGGTCCGGTCCCTGCCGTCTGTCCCCGCCAAGCAGACCACCAACCAGAACACGCCCGCCGCCCTCTACAACGGCATGATCGCACCGATCCTGCCCTTCGGCATCCGCGGGGCCATCTGGTATCAGGGCGAGTCCAACCGCTACCGCGCGGAGGAGTACCGCGAGCTGTTCCCCGCGATGATCTCCGACTGGCGCAAGCGCTGGGAGGCCCCCGAGCTGCCGTTCTACTTCGTCCAGCTGGCCCCCTTCGGGTACGGCGGCGGCGATGACGGGAAGACCGCCCTCGTGCGCGAGGCCCAGGCCCTGGCCGCCCGGGAGCTCCCCGCCACCGGCATGGCCCTCACGGCGGACATCGGCAACGCCCGAGACATTCACCCCGTCAACAAGTGGACCGTCGGCGAGCGGCTCGCCCTCTTCGCCCTGCGCGACCTCTACGGCTCGCCTGAGACCGTGGCCGAGGGCCCGCGGCTCCGCCGGGCGGTGCCCGCCGGGGCGGAGCTGGTGCTCGAGTTCGACCATGTCCACGGCGAACTGCGAGCCCTCGGGGAGCAGATCGACCAGTTCGAGGTCGCAGGCGTGGACGGCGCATACGTGCCCGCCGCGGCCCGCATCAGCGAGGACGGCCAGGGGGTCATCCTGAGCAGCCCGGAGGTGGAGGCGCCCGTGCACGCCCGCTACCTGTGGAACGACGCGGGGTACGCCTCGGTCATGGGTGGCGCGGGCCTGCCCATGGCGCCCTTCCGCACGCGCTGATCATCGCCGCCGCGCGCGGCGACCTGGTCAGCCCTTCGCCGCGCTCGCCTCGAACCGATCCGGTGAGAAGAACTCCGGGTCGATGGCGCTGATGGGCTGACCCAGGATCATCTGCGCGAGCCCCTCGCCGATGCTCGGCGCGAGCTGGAAGTCGTTCCCGGAGAACCCGGTCACGACGTACAGCCCCGGGATCTCCTTGACGGCGCCGACGATGGGTCGCTGGTCCGGGGTGAGCGTGATCCAGGCGGCCTGTCCGCCCTCGTCGTCCATCCCCTTGTAGACGGGCATGCGCGCCTCGAGCTTGGGGCGCGCCCACTCGCGCATCTCGTCGCCGATGGCCTCGTCGAGGCTCTCGGGGCGCTCGAGCTCGGGCAGCCCGTCGAAGCCGAGGCGGCCCACGCGGGTGCGCTTGGCCGAGGGCTCACAGCGCAGGTGAAGGCCGTTGACCCGATCGAGGATGACCGGGTGCGCGGCCGGCATGAGGTCGAGCGGGTCCGGACGGAAGCGAGTCTCCACGTCATCCTCCCCGCCCTCGTCGATCTCCTCCAGCGCCGCAGGGTCGGGCATGTGCACGAAGTGCTCCTCGATGCGGACCACACGCAGGGGGTAGGAGACGCCGAGCTCCTTCAGGATGATCGGGGTCCACGGCCCGGTGGCGAGCACCACGTTGGGCGCGAGGAACTCGCCCTCGCTGGTGGCCACGCCCACGGCGCGACCGTTCTCCACGAGCACCGTGGGGTTCTCGACCCCGGTGCGCGTGCTGGCGCCCTGGGTCCGCGCCAGGGCGGCGAGGGTGTCGATGGTCCGCCGCGGGTCGACGAAGCCGCCGTTCGGCTCGTAGGAGCCGATCGCGTCGTCGGACACCTCGATGCCCGGGCAGATCAGCCGCATCTTCGCCGCGTCGACGATCTGCACGTCGATCCCGATCGACCGCTGCATCTCAACGTCCTCGCGCAGCGCCGACACCTCATCGGCGTCGCTGCCCGCCACGACGAGCACGCCGGTACGTCGATACCCGACGGAGCGGCCGACCTTGGTGGGCATGGTGGCGTAGACCTTCAGGGCGTCCCGCGCCATGCCGGCCAGGGGGCGCTCCGTGTAGCCCTGGTGGACCACCGCGCCGGTGCGTCCGGAGGAGCCAGAGCCCAGCCGCCCCTTCTCGAGGAGGATGACGGGCTCGGTCAGGGGATCGCAGCGCTTGGCTGCGCTAAGGGCCACCGAGGTGCCCATGGCACCCCCGCCCACGATGAGGATCTTCGCTTTCAAGGCGACCTCAGCTTAGCCGCCGGGGGGGCCTGCGGGCTCAGCGAAAGTCCGCGGGAGGCCGGGGCCGGACCCCGAGCTTCTCGTAATTGAAACCGCTCTCCAGCGGCTCGTAGGGGCCCACCGGCGAGACGTCGAGGTCGGGGCGGATGTCCGCCTCCCGCTGGAGCCCCCAGAGGGTCGCGTTCAGGAGCAGGCGCCGCATGTCCTCGCACTCGAAGTCCCTGGCGCTACCCATCGTCGTGTGGAAGACCCGGCTCTCCACTCCCCCGGCCCCTGTGAAGGTCCGGGTCCAGGCCACCGGCAGCGGGATCTTCGCCTCGTTCGGCGGCCCATCAGGGGTTCGACCGATGAGGGGCTGCCCCATGAGGAGCGGGACGCAGCGCTCGGGTAGCCCACCGCCTTCCGCATAGGTGCGGTACACGTCGGTCGTGCCCCAGACGTCGTCCACTCCCACGAGGACCGGGTGGTCCGCGTTCTCCGCCACCACGCTCCCCCGGGTGGAGTCGCGGCTCCAGTTCCCGTGGTGCCCGCGGAAGGACCCGCCGAGCACGCCCTCTCCGAAGGGGACGCGCTCACCGTTGACCCGGTAGTCCCAGTCGATGAACCCGTGGTTGGCGGTGCGGATGGCGAGGATCGGCTTGCCCGAGTCGAGGTAGCTGTAGATGTGGGCCAGCTGTTCGGGCGGAAGGGAGAGGAGCCGCGTGTAGAAGACCACCGCGTCCGCGCCCCCCAGGTGCTCCAGCCCTGGGATGTCGTGGACGACCTCCTTGTCCTCCCACTTGATCTTCGAGGTCGGGTCCACGCGGCCCTCCTCGTCCTGGGCGAAGAGCACCGTGGTGTGCATGCCGTGGCGCTCGGCGAGCATCTCCGCCAGCATCGGGGAGCACTCCTCGCTGCGGTACTCCTGGTCCCCCACCACGAACACGACGTGGGGAGCGTCCTCCCCTGCGTCCTTCGCGGGGTAGGTCAGCCAGCGCGGGTCCTCGGGGACCGGATGGCTCCTGGGCGCGGGGATCTCGTTGACGGTGTAGTAGGCGTCCCGGTGCAGCAGCGGCTGGCCAGCCTTCGAGCGCAGGGCTGCCAGGTCGAACTCGTGCACGTGCCCCTTCCTCAACGTGTCCAGCACGACCCGCGCGGAGAGCCCGTCCTCGGAGACCGTGACCGAGCGGACCTCGGGCACGGTCCGGTCCACCTCGGGGCCGCCGTAGGCGCCGTGGTAGATGTGCGTGAACGTCCCCATGACCCAGTTCTCCGGCCTGGAGGCCGTCTCTGGGTCCACCGGGAGGGTGAAGCGAACGTCGAAGCCCTCGGGGTTGATCGTGATGCGCTCGACCTCGAACGGCGTCACCCCGGTCCACTCGAGCCGCTCGAGGGCGAAGGGCTCGAGGCCGCGCACGGGCCAGCCCCGGTTCGTCCCACCGGCGATGAGCTTGCCGTCCGGGCTGAAGTGCACGTCGAGCAGCCCGGTGGAGAGCCCCTCTCGGAAGGGGTAGCAGGCCCCCTGCCAGACCCCGTTCACCTGCTCCGTCGTCGCCCGCAGGATGACCGAGAGGCTGAAGTCCCCGAGGAACATCTGGTCCTCGAAGGGACCGAAGCTCCCGCCGGTGTCGTCCACGGTGAAGCCCATGATCGAGCGACCCATGCGGATGTAGGGGAAGACGATCGCGTACGGCGTCAGCTCCGGCACCCGCTCCTTCTCGGTGAGGATGCGCGTGCCCGAGTTCGGCGTCGTGGGCGCCTCGCCGAGGTTCGGCGCGTAGGGGTACCAGTTGAAGCTCACCGGGTGGCCGTGGAAGCTGCCCTCGGTGACCGCCTTGAGGCTGCACGAGGAGTTCCAGGGGCCCTGGCTCTCGATGTAGAAGATCTGCCCGTTCTCGTCGGGGCCGATCCCACCGGGGCTGCGCAGGCCGCTGGCCACGGGGATCGTCTCCCCCTCCGGCGTGACCTTCAGCACCCAGCCGCGGAACAGCGCCCGCGAGTGGTAGGAGTACGAGAGCCCAAGGGCCACGTGCACGTTGCCCTCGGCGTCCGGCCCTGTACCGAAGGCGTACTCGTGGTAGTTCTCGTAGCCCCAGCCGGCAGAGACCACGTCGAAGCGGTCCGCGCGCCCGTCCCCGTCCGCGTCGGAGACCCGGGTCAGCTCGCAGCTCTGGGTCACCAGCAGCCCGCCCTCCACGGCCTCGAGGCCGAAGATCTCGTCCATGCCCGAGGCGAACAGGGTGTAGGTCGGCTCGGGCTTGGGGTCGTCCACGCCGTCCACGAGGTAGATGTCCCCGTGCCGTGTCCCCACGGCGATGCGCCCGTCGGGGAGCGTCGTGAAGGCCCCCGCCTCCACGGTCAGCTCCTCGGGGATCGGCAGGCTCACTACCCGGTAGTACTTGCGCTCCTCCGTCTCGGTTCCCCACTTGGAGCCGAGGTCCTCGGCGGGCTGAGCCGCGAGGCCCGGGAGCGAGGTGAGGACGAGCAGCGCGGCCGCGCGGGGATCAATCGGCGAGGTCATAGGTGAGCTCCAGGGTCGAGGGGCCGGCGGGGAGGGGCAGGTGGAGGAGGAGCTCGCTGCCGCTCTCCACGGAGCGCAGCTCGAACATCCTCGGCTTGAGCGGGGTCAGCGGCGCCACGGTCAGGCGGAGCTTCCCGAAGATGAAGCCGCCGCTGTCGGGGACCTCAACGGGCCCCGCGAGGGCGCGGAAGACCATGGGCCCGGATTCCGGGGCGTCGAAGGTGATCGAACGCCGGAGCACCGTGCGCTCGCCCTCCTTGACGGGCACCGTCCGGTCCTCCACGTCCACCGCGCCGATGGCGTAGCGCAGCGTGGGGACGCCGTCTCCGTCGAGGTGGTAGCCCCGGAAGCGGTAGCCGTGCTGGCGCGGATAGGTGGGGTCGGGGTTGACCGGGTTCTCCTCGGTCATCACCGGCCGGACCGGCCAGGGGTCCGGCGGCCCCTCACCGGGCGCGAAGGCCAGGTCCCTGGGGAGCTCCACGGGCCGGCCCCGCGGGTTGAAGTCCCCGGCCCCCTGCCCGTTCCAGTTGACGGAGACGAAGTCGCCGCGCCAGAGCCCCGCGAGGGCCCCGTTGTTGGCGTCGAAGGCGTAGTTCAGGCCCTCCTCGAAGCCCACGGCCACGCCGCGGAAGCCCGCGATCCGGCTCCGCCCGCGGTAGAGGCGAGCGCGGCCCTCGACGTTCACATCCCAGCGGGGCTGGTCGATCCCCTTGGGGTTCCGCGCGGAGCGGCCCAGGGCGAGGTAGTGCCAGATGGCGCCGAGCTGGCGGTCCGTGTCCGCGCCCAGGAGGGTGTCGTACACCGGCTCCCCACCCGGCCAGGACTCCGGCATGACGATGTCCGCCACCTTGGACGTGGGCTTCACCATGAAGTCCCGGAACCAGCGCTCGCGCAGCCGCTCGGGCGTGGTGATCAGGTCGACCCCCTGGAAGCCCGGGGCGTCCTTGGTGTTGAACTGGTGGCAGCTCACGCACCCCAGCCCCGTGGTCCCCAGCATGGTCCGCGCGGCCTCGCGCGCCTCCTTCCAGTCCTCGCCCTCGGGCTTGGGGAAGACGAGCGGCTCCTCCGCGTCGAGGGCCTCGAGGTGACCGGGAAGGTCCGCCACGTTCGCGTCGCCGAACACCGGCATGCGCGTGTGCATGTAGGGCCGAACGGAGGCGCCGTCGTGCAGGACCCGCTCCAGCCACTCCCGGCGAAGCTTGGCGCCCACGCCGCTCAGCGTCGGCGGCCTGCGGGCGGGCTCCCCCAGGTCTGGCTCGTCGGTGGTGAGGAAGCGGTCGAGGGAGGCGGGCACTCCGCCGACGCCGTCACGCTCGTGACAGGCCGTGCAGCGCAGGGCGGACATGGTCGAGGCCAGCTCCACCTCCGGGGCGCGCGGCTCATCCAGCTCGCCCGCCGCCTCCACCAGGGCGGCACGCTGGTCGGCGCTGAGGTCGTAGACCGGAAGCCCCGCCGGTGGGGTCTTGGAGGCACATCCCGCCCCGAGCGGGCCCGCGGGGAAGGGCAAGGGCGCTCCCACTCCACCCACGTCCCCGTGGCAAGCGGCGCATCGCAGGGTCCGGAAGTGCTCCCGGCCGGCCTCCACCAGGGCGGCGTCGCGCGGGAGGGGGTCGCTCGCACCGTCACCCTCGCGCGAGGACATCAGGAAGGCCGCCAGGTCCGCCGCCTCCTGTCGATCCAGGTGCATGTCGGGCATGAGCCCGCCGGGTCGGTGGGCCAGTGGCTCATGCAGAAAAGCCGCCAGGCCGTCCGCCGTGTACTTGCGGGCCACGTGCCCGAGGGAGCGGCCCCCCTCGGGGAGAACCGCGCCGTCGACGAACTCGCCGTGGCACATGACGCAGCCCACCTCGTTGTAGGTCCGCTCTCCACGCCCGGGGTCCCCTTCCCAGGCGTTCGCCCCCAAGACCGCCGACGGAGCCGAGGCCGACGGCGGCGCCTCACTTGCCAGGAAAGCCGCGAGGGCGCGGGCGACCTCGGCCCGCTCGCCCTGGGAACGGCCCCCCATCAGGTCCGGCATCCGGGTCCCGGGCTGGGCCTCTGCCGGGGATGCGAGGTAGCGCAGCAGGAAGTCCGCCCGCAGGCGCTCCGTGGCCAGCCCGAGCTCGGGAGCGAGTCGCTGGCCGGCCGGGGCCAGGTCGTCGTGGCAGGCCGCGCAACCCAGGCGGGCGATCTCCTCGCGGCCGTCCACCGCGGCGGTGGTGATCGCGACCCCTTCGGACACCTCACCGAGATGGCCCCTCGGCGTCGACGCCGAGGAGTGGGAGACGAGGGCGAGCGCCAGGGCGCCGAGGGCGACGGGAAGGACCTTCATGGCCCCAACATACGGCACGGCACCAACCGCGTCGGAATGGAGGAGATCCCAGGCCCCCCCTCGAGCTCGAGGTCACTGGACCTCGGAGGAAGCGCCCGCGGACGGCGGCGGTTCGCCGCCCGCGAGCCCAGATAAAGGCCCAGCCCGGTCGGGGCGCGGTCCGACCGGGCTGGTGGCGAACGGGTCGAGGGGGTTGATCCGTCCGCGTTAGGTAGGCACCGGAGCGTTCGCCAGGAGCGTGTTGAGGGGGGATCACGCGTCACTGGAGCAAGGCTCCGGGCCTGGGCTTTTTCTTCCAGACACCACCGAGTCCGGCCCGGGTCCGGAAAGGGGGCCACGTTTCCGAACATTTCTTCAGACCCCGCTCCCATGGCCCCCGCCCCCGCCGGTTCCCGGCCTAGAATTCCGTCGCCATGATCCCCGCGCGCAAGACCCGCACCGTCCGTATCGGCCCCCTCCGGGTGGGCGGAGAGGCCCCCATCGCCGTCCAGAGCATGGCGGCCACCCGAACCCAGGACATCGCGGCCACCCGGGGCCAGGTGGAGCGCCTCCAGGCCGCAGGAGCGGACCTCGTCCGGGTCGCCATCGACTCACCGAAGGACGCAGAGGCGCTCAAGGAGATCGCCGAGGGGATCCACGTGCCCCTCTCGGTGGACCTGCAGGAGAACTACCGCATGGCGGAGGCGGTGGCGCCGTTCGTGGCCAAGCTCCGCTACAACCCGGGCCACCTCCACCACCACGAGCGCACCAAGACCACCGAGGACAAGGTCGCCTGGATCGTCGACGTCGCGCGCCGCAACGACTGCGCGATCCGGATCGGTGTCAACGCGGGCTCCATCGCTCCCGAGTACAAGGAGCGGTACCCCGGGGACGACGTGGGCGCCATCGTCGCCTGCGCCGTGGAGCACTGCGCCCTGCTCGATGGGATGGACTTCACGGACTTCGTGGTGTCCATCAAGGACTCCGATCCCCGGCTGGTGATCGACGCGAATACCCGCTTCGCCGAGGCGCGCCCCGACGTCCCGATCCACCTCGGGGTGACCGAGGCCGGCATGCCGCCCGAGGGCATCATCAAGACCCGCATCGCCTTCGAGCAGCTCCTCTCCCGGGGGATCGGCGACACCCTGCGCGTCTCCCTCACGGTGCCCTTCGACGACAAGGGCCAGGAGATCGAGGTCGGGCGCCAGATCATCGACGACGTCTCCAACGGCCGCTTCCGCTCGGTGCCGCCGAACTTCTTCGACGGCCTGAACATCATCGCCTGCCCCTCGTGCAGTCGGGTCGAGAACGAGAAGTTCATCGACCTGGCCGAGGACGTGAAGCGCATGACCGAGGACGCGAAGGAGCACGACATCACGATCGCCGTGATGGGCTGCCGGGTGAACGGGCCGGGGGAGACGGACGACGCCGACCTCGGCCTCTGGTGCGGCCCCAAGACCGTCAACCTCAAGAAGGGCGAGGAGACCGTCGGGGCGTTCGGCTACGACGAGATCCTCGGCCAGATGCGGGTCGAGCTCGACCGGCTGATCGCCGAGCGGTCCTGAGGGGAGCCGGAAACCTCAGGGGCTCCGCCCTGCCCTCCTCTATCCTCGGCGCCCAGGCGCCGCGGCCCGCCAGCCGCCACGAACCCAATGAAGATCCTCGTCGTCGAAGACAACCCGAAGATGGCGCGCTCCGTCGAGATGACGCTCACGGAGAGCGGCTTCGACGTGGTCACCGTGGGCGCGGTCGCTGACGCCAAGGCGCGCGCCAGCGAGGAGGCCTTCGACCTCTTCCTGCTGGACCTGATGCTGCCGGACGGCGACGGGATGCAGCTCTGCCAGGACCTGCGGGCCAGCGGCGTCAAGGCGCCGATCATGATGCTCACCGCCCTCTCCGGCACCTCGCGCAAGGTGGCGGGCCTCGACTCCGGCGCGGACGACTACCTCACCAAGCCCTTCGAGGTGGATGAACTGGTGGCCCGCGTCCGGGCCCTCCTGCGCCGCGGCGGCGCGGCGGACTCCACCAAGCTGAAGTACGGGGACGTGGAGATGGACCTCACCAAGCGCACCGTCCACCGCGCCGGGACCAAGGTCGCCATCACGACCAAGGAGTTCGCCCTCCTCGAGTTCCTCGTCCGCAACCCCGGCGAGACCTTCACCCGCGGCGCGATCACCGAGCGCGTCTGGGACATGAGCTACGAGCCCACCAGCAACGTGGTGGACGTGTACATCTCGAACCTCAGGCGGAAGCTCGACAAGCCCTTCGAGCAGAAGCTGATCCACACCGTCGTGGGGACGGGGTACCGGTTCGGTTCCAACGAGGGCTGAGATGGTCACCGAGCAGGCCGAGCCCCCCTCCGCACCGGTACGGCTCTCGCTGCGTGCGCAGCTGACCATCTGGTTCGGGCTCAGCTTCGGCGCGGTCCTCGCCACGATCGTGGGCGGGATCGTCATCCTCGACGACGGGCGCCTGTTCGATCCGACCCGGGCGGACTACGACTGGCTGATTCGCCTCGTGGGGATCGGCACCTTCGCGGCCCTGGTCGGCGGCATCCTCGCCGCCTGGGTCATCGGCGGCGTGGCCCTCGAGCCCCTCCGCCGGATCACCGAGACCGCCCGCGCCATGGCCCCTGAGCGCATCGAGGCGACCCGCGTCGAGATCCCGGAGGTCGGCCCCGAGGTCAACGAGGCCCGCCTCGAGCTCAACCTCGCGCTGGATCGCATCGAGGCGGGCTACCAATCCCAGGAGCGGTTCATCTCCAACGTGAGCCACGAGCTGAAGACACCGATCGCGGTCCTGCTCACGGAGGCCCGGCGGCTCCAGCTCCAGGAGCGCAGCGCCGGCGAGCTCTCCGGATTCGTGGAGGACGTGGCCGACCAGATGGCGCGGCTCGGGAAGATCGTGGAGAGCTTCCTGACCCTGGCCCGCATCGACTACGAGGAGCGGCTCCGCAAGTTCGAGGACTTCTGGTTCCACGACCTGCTCCTGGAGGCGGTCCGCAGGACCCACGCCCAGGCCTCGACCCACGAGGTCCACGTGGACCTCGAGCTCCCCGAGGACACCGACTACTTCGACCGGCCGAGCTGGGGCGACCCGGAGCTGATCTCCTCGGCCGTGGAGAACCTGATCCGGAACGCCATCCGCTTCGCGCCGGCGGGCTCCAGCGTGCGGGTCTGTCTCGAGCCCGATCCGGCGGTGGTCGCCCAGCCCGAGGGGGACCAGCCGGCGGCGCCCGCTCGCCCCGGCGCACGGGTGAGCGTGTCGGACGAGGGGGCTGGCATGCCGCAGGAGCTGCTCGCCACCGTCTTCGAGCCCTTCAAGCAGGCGGACTCGGAGGAGGGCCGGGGGAGGGGGACCGGCCTGGGCCTCGCGATCGCCCATCGGGTGGCCACCCTGCACAAGGGGTCGATCCGTGCCCTGAACCGCCCCGGCGTCGGCGTGGACCAGCCGTCCGGCTGCACCGTGGAGGTGGCGCTTCCGTTCCTCTCGGAACAGGACTGGGGACCCCGGGAGGGCGACCTCGAGGGGGCTCG
Source organism: uncultured Planctomycetaceae bacterium (assembly GCA_964511565.1). Taxonomy (GTDB): domain Bacteria; phylum Planctomycetota; class UBA1135; order UBA1135; genus Saltatorellus. The sequence goes on along the minus strand of CAZEFP010000004.1, from coordinate 7,862 downwards.
CGCGCCTGCGACCAAAGGACCACAGTCCAGGGCGTGAGGCCCGGTTCGCAGACCGCGACCTCTGCCCCAAGGCCCGCCGCGCGCGGCCTATAATCCCGTTCGGATGCGCGCGCCCTTCGCGCTCCCTCCCCGGCCCGAGGTCACGCGCCCCAGCTCGCCCATGAACTCCAGATCCCGATTCCTCGCCGCCTGCCGGCGCGAGGAGACCGATCGTCCGCCGGCGTGGATGATGCGCCAGGCAGGCCGCTACCTCCCGGAATACCGCGAGGTCCGCAGCGGATCGAGCTTCCTCGGGATGGTCCACGACCCCGAGCGGGCCAGCGAGGTCACCCTCCAGCCCATCCGCCGCTACGGGATGGACGCCGCGGTGATCTTCTGTGACATCCTCGTCCCCCCGGCCGCCATGGGGCAGGGCGTGGACTTCCTCGAGGGGCAGGGGCCGGTCCTGGAGCCCGCGGTCCGCAGCGCGGCGGACGTCGAGGGCCTGGTCGACTTCTCGGCCACGGACGCGACCGGCTTCCTCGGGGACTCCATCCGCGCGGTTCGCGCGGGCCTCGGGGACGAGCGCGCCATCATCGGCTTCTGCGGCGCCCCGTTCACCGTGGCGAGCTACATGGTGGAGGGACGCTCCTCCCGCAACTTCGAGAACACCAAGCGGATGATGCTCGGGGAGCCCGAGACCTTCGACCGCCTTCTGACCCGCGTGGTGGACAACTCCATCGGCTACCTGCGCATGCAGGTCGACGCGGGCGCGGACGTGCTCCAGGTGTTCGACTCCTGGGGCGGGGCCCTCGCGGCGGACGTGTACCGAGAGCGCATCCTCCCCCACGTGGAGCGCCTGGTCTCCGAGGCCCGCGGCTTCGGCGTCCCGGTGATCCTCTACGTGAACGGCTGCCACCACCTCCTGGAGGTGATGGCCGACAGCGGCGCAGAGGTCCTCGGGATCGACTGGCGCATCGACCCGAGCGAGGCCATCGAGCGCGTGGGGGACCGGGTCGCCCTCCAGGGCAACCTGGACCCCTGCACCCTCTTCGCCCCGCCCGACGTCGTGCGCGCCGAGGCCCGGCGCGTGCTCGACGGCTTCAAGGGCCAGCGCGGCTACATCTTCAACCTCGGCAGCGGAATCCTCCCCAAGACCCCCCTCGACAGCGTCCAGGCCCTCTGGGACACCGTCCTCGACGGAGGCCAGGGCGCGTGAGCGAACGGCTCGAGGTCCCCAAGGAGCTGCTCGCTCGCTACGCGACGTCAGCGCCGCGCTACACCTCCTACCCCACCGCGGTGGACTGGGAGAAGGACCCCGAGCTGGCCTTCGACCCGGCGACGTACGGAGAGCGCCTGGAGGCCGCCGCCTCGGCGCGGCCGGAGGAGGCGATCTCCCTCTACACCCACGTGCCCTACTGCGCAGAGCTGTGCCTGTTCTGCGGGTGCAACGTCCAGATCTCGCGATCTGCGGAGCGCCGCGAGCGCTACCTGGAGGCGATCGAGAACGAGCTCCGCTTCATCGAGCGGACCGGTATCCAGCGCCGCGAGGTCAAGCAGTTCCACTGGGGTGGTGGCACCCCCACCAGCCTCGACCCCGACCAGCTCTCGCGGCTGTTCGAGTCGATCATGGGGCGCTTCCGCATGGCGGAGGGCGCTGAGGTCTCCATCGAGGTCGACCCGCGCGTCACCACGACCGCGCAGATCGAACGCCTAGCGAGCCTCGGCTTCAACCGGATCTCCATGGGGGTCCAGGACTTCGAGCCCGAGGTCCAGCAGGCCATCAAGCGCGTCCAGTCCGAGCAGATGACGCGCGACGTCATCCAGAGCGCCCGGGAGGCGGGCATGGAGTCGGTGAACATCGACCTCATCTACGGGCTCCCGCACCAGACCCGGGACGGCTTCAAGCGCACGGTGGAGACGACCTTGGACATCGCGCCCGAGCGCGTGGCCCTCTTCCACTACGCCCACGTCCCCTGGATGAAGAAGCACCAGGCGGCCATGGACACCGACGCCATGCCGTCCGCCGAGGAGAAGCTCGACCTCTTCGCCGACTCCATCGAGGCCTTCGACCGCGCGGGTTACGTCTACCTGGGGCTGGATCACTTCGCCCTCCCCGAGGACGAGCTGAGCGTCGCCGCCGCCGAAGGCACCCTGCACCGGAACTTCATGGGGTACACCACCCAGCGCGGCCGGGAGATGGTCTCGCTCGGGGTCTCCTCCATCGGCGAGATCGACGGCTGCTACGTCCAGAACATCGCCAACGAGCCGGAGTACGTCCGCGACGTCGCTGAGCGCGGCTTCGCGACCTACCGTGGCCACGCCATGGGCCCCGAGGACCGAATGCGCCGTGACATCATCCTCGAGCTGATGTGCAACGGACGCGTGGACAAGCGCCGCATCGAGGCCGAGCACGGCGTCGACTTCGACGCGACCTTCGCCCTCGAGCTGGAGGAGCTCAAGACCCCCGCTCGGGATGGCCTGGTGGAGCTCAGCTCGGACCTGATCAAGCTCACCCCCGTCGGCCAGGTGTTGATGCGCAACGTCGCCGTCCCCTTCGACCGATACCTCCGCGAGCGCAAGGCGCGGGGCGAGAGCGGGAAGTCCACCTTCTCGAAGACACTCTGAGCCCATGCCCGTGGAGAACGTCATCCAGAGCGGGTCCATGAACGACGTGATCGTCGTGGGCGCCGGCTTGACGGGTCTCGCCTGCGCGCACGAGCTTCAGGCAAGGGGCCTGCGTGTCCTCGTCCTGGAGGCCACCCGCCGGGTCGGCGGCGTCGTCGGAACCGGGGACCGCAGCGGGTTCCTCTTCGAGAGCGGCCCGAACACCGTGCCGGCCGGCGCGCGACACGTGCGGGAGGCCGCAGAGAAGCTGGGCCTCAGCGACAAGCTGGTCACCTCGAACCCCGAGGCGAAGCGCCGCTACCTGTTCAAGGACGGGGGGCTGCACGCCCTCCCGGACTCGCCCCTGGCGCTCCTCCGCACGCCGCTGCTCTCAACCCGCGCCAAGCTGAGGATCCTCTCCGAGCCGCTGCGCAGGTTCCAGCCGGACCCCCGCGGCCCCGAGCCCACCTTCGAGACCTTCCTCACCGAGCGCATCGGCCGGGAGGCCACGCGCACCGTCGCCGGTGCCTTCGTCCGAGGCGTCTACGCGGCCGAGGTGGACGAGCTCGGCGCCCGGAGCGCGTTTCCCCGCATGTACGCCATGTGCAGTGAGAGCGGCGGGCTGATCCGAGGCCTGATCGGGCGAGGCCGCAAGGCGCGACGCGCGCGGAAGCTCGGGGCGGCGCCGCTCCCCGGCCCGCGCACCTCGGCCACCGATCTCATCTCCTTCCAGGGCGGCTTCGAGACGCTCGTGGACGGCTACCGCCGGGCGCTGGAGGGCTCGCTCTCCATGGCGACCCCCGTGGTCGAGATCGACCGCGGTCCCGGCGGGTGGCGGGCCATCCTCGAGAGCGGCGAGTCCCTGGCGTGTCGAGACCTCGTGCTCGCGACGCCCGCGCCGGTCGCCTACCCGCTGGTGGCCCTCTGTGCGCCGGAGCGGCTCGACCTCGACGCCCTGCTCAACCTCCAGCACGCCGCGGTCACCGCCGTGCACCTCGGCCTCGAGAACGTCGACCTCCCGCCGGGCTTCGGCTTCCTCGTGCCCCCCGACGAGCAGGCCCGCCGCGACCCCCGAACCCCTGGGGTCCTGGGCACCCTGTTCACCTCGCGCATCTTCGACGGCCGCGCGCCCTCGGGCACCTCCGCCATCACCACCATGTTCCGCGGCGGTGACGTCGCGGACCTCGTGGGGGACAGCCTGGTGGACCGGGCGCTCATCGAACTGGAGCGCGCCCTCGCCGGGTACCGCGCCACCCACCCGGGCGCGGCCGCGCCGGCCGGAGCGCCCCGGGTCGTGGCGTCCCTGGTCCAGCGCTGGACCAACGTGATCCCCCGGTACGCGCCCGGGCACGACCGCCGAATGGCCCAGCTCGCGGCTGGCTGCGAGCGCCACCTCCCCGGCCTGCACCTCGCCGGCAGCTACATCGGGGGCGTCTCCGTCGACGATCGCATCCGCATGGGCGCCGAGGTCGCCTCGGCCGTCGCCGAGCGACTCTCCCACGTGGCGGACCGGCGCGAGGACCCCGTGGCGCAGACCAACGCGGAGCCGGCCTCCCGGGGAGAGGTCTCGTGAACCACCAGCTCATTCAGGCGCTCGCCGTCGCCCTCCCCAGCCTGTACCTGTTCCTGGGCGTGCTGTACGGCATGTCCTTCGCCGGGGACCGCGAGCCGCCGATCCAGCGCGCGAGGCGGGCGCTGATGCTGTCCACGGTCGCGCTGCACGCGTGCCTCTTCATCGTGCTCGGCGACGCCTCGGGCGGCTTCCCGCGGCTGGACGTCTGGCTCTCCTTCTCCGCCGTCTGCCTGGTGATGGTCGCGCTGTTCTCGCTCATCACCCTCCGGCAGCAGCAGCCGACCGTCGCGGCCATCGTCTTCATCGCCGCCTTCCTGCTCCAGCTCACGTCGGGGATGTTCGGCCCGCTGCGCGCGCTGACCGAGCGCGGCCCCTCCAGCGTCACCACGGTCACGCACGTGCTGACCGTGGTCCTCGCGAGCGCTGCGGTCATGCTCTCCGGGCTCTACGGCTTCCTGTACCTCCTCCTGTTCCGCCAGATGCGGCGGCAGACGTTCGGCGCCCTCTTCCGCCAGCTCCCCGACCTCCGTCAGCTGGCGCGGATGACGCGGCTGTCCGCCCTGACGGGCTTCCTGGGGCTGCTGCTCGGCGTGAACGTCGGGATCGGCATGGCCCACAGCCGAGGGGTCGAGGGTTTCGGTTACACGGACTCGTTCGTGCTGAGCATGTTCGCGATCTGCTTCCACTTCGGGCTGATCGCCTTCTCCAAGCGCATCCCGGGCATCACCGCCAGCCGGGCGAGCTGGGCCGCCGTGGGTGGCCTCCTGCTCCTGCTCGCGGCCCTGGTGGCCTCCGCCCTGATCCCCGAGGCCTCGTTCCACTCCCTGGACTGAGCGATGCACGCGATCGAAGACCTGGTCCTCGTGGGGATGTCCCAGCGAACGGCGCCCGTGGCCGTACGGGAGCAGTACGCCGTCAGCGAGGAGGACGCGCGCGCCCTGCTGCAGCAGCTCAACCAGGGAGGCCTGGTGGAGGAGGGCGTGGTGCTCTCGACCTGCAACCGGACCGAGATCCTCGCCTCCACGTCGGACGGCGCGCAGGGGGCCGTGGCGCTGCGGGGGGCGCTCTTCCGGAACGTCGACGATGCCCACATCTACAGCTTCCGCGGGGTCGAGGCGATCATGCACCTCTTCCGCGTCGCGTCGGGGCTCGACAGCCTCGTGCTCGGCGAGACCGAGATCCTCGGTCAGCTCAAGCGGAGCCTGGAGGCCGGGATCACCGGCCGGCAGCTCACGCCCCTGTACGAGCAGGCGATCACCGTGGGCAAGCGGGTGCGGCGGGAGACCTCCATCGGCGAGGGGAGCCTCTCGGTCGCCCGGGTGGGCCTCGAGGTGGCGGCGCGCGCCATCGGGCGCTTCGAAGAGCGGCGCGCCGTGGTCGTCGGCGCGGGAGAGACGGGGATGCTCGTCGCCCGCAACCTGACCTCCGCCGCCATCGGGAGCCTGTGCCTCATGAACCGGACCCCCGCCCGGTCGGCGGAGGCCGCCCGGGAGCTCGGAGGCGGCGTGGAGTCCGCAGGGCTGGAGCGTCTGCCCGAGGAGTTCGAGGGCGCGGACCTTGCCGTCGTCTGCGTGGACGGGTCCGAGCCGCTGGTGAGCGCCGCGGACCTCAACCGCAAGGCCCTGGCGAAGCGCGATCAACCCCTCGTCGTCCTGGACCTGTCCGTGCCCCGCGCGGTCTCACCGGACGTGGCTGGCCTCGACGGGGTGATCGTCTACGACCTCGACGCCCTCCTGCCCGTGGTGGAGGAGCACCGCCTCGGCCGCGCCGCCGCGGCCGAGGAGGTCACGCCGATCCTCATCGGCGAGGTGCACAAGTTCCTCAGTCTGCGCACCTTCGCGGCCTTCACCCCCGCCATCGAGGAGCTCAAGTCGGGCTTCGCCGAGGAGCGCGAGCAGCTCCTCGACCGCATCACCTCGGGCCAGGCCACCGCACGGGAGCTGGAGCTCGCCCACGCGATGGAGCGTCAGCTCCTGCACCTGGCGCTCTCCCAGCTGAAGGAGAGCGCCCGGCAGACCCAGTCCACGGCCGCGCTGGAGCGCGCCTACCTGCGGTTCGTCGACGGCCTCCCCGGGGACGCCGTCTGATCCGCGCCCCTCAGCGGCCGAGCTTGGCCCGGAGCTCGGGGTGCGCCTTCAGGAGCGCGTCCATGGACTCCGCCTCGTAGGTGAAGACCTCGCGGCCCTGGCCCTGATCCTCGGTCAGCTCGACCCGCACACCGTCCGGGCCCTCCGAGATGGAGACGC
>CAZEFP010000004.1:0-1447 GCA_964511565.1 uncultured Planctomycetaceae bacterium | reverse complement strand
GGTTGCCAGGGCCCGTTCGCGGCCGCGCGCAGGAGGGGGTGTTTAAAGTGGTTATCCCCTACCACTGGGCAGGCCGATGTCTGGCTAGCGCGGGGCCCTCGTCCCACGCTCGAGCTGGAGAAGGTCGCACCCGGCGCCATCGGGGCGGCGCCCGGACCGGGCCCCGCATGCGGTGCTCCCCCTGGCCCCCAGGGGAGACGGTGAAGCTGACCCGAGCGCAGGCGCTCGTGCAGCTCCTTCATCCGCTGGTCCAGCTCGCGGAAGGGATCGCCGCCGAAGGGGTCGATCCCGAACACGTCCGCCCCCATCGGGCCACCGAAGGGGGAGGCGAAGGCGCCGAGGCCGCGGATGCGGGTCGGAGTCGGCCCCTGCCGGAGGGCCAACCGAGCCAGGAACGCCACATCGGGGTCACCCAGGTCCTTCGCGAGGGTCTCGAGCGCAGCCCTCGCCTCGCTGCCTGCGACCGCCTCCCTCGAGGCTCGATCGAAGGCCTCCATGCGCCGATCGAGGTCTCCGTCCGAGAGGAGGAGCCGGAGCTCCTCCGCGGCGAGGTCCGCCCCGCCCGACGCCGCACCGTCCTCGAGGACTGGCGCCGTAACAGCCCCCCCGGGATCCGCCGCGAAGGGGCGCAGAGGCGCGCCCACCGAGGGGGCGCTGCCACCCGCGGCGCTCTCCTGACCGAGGGCGCCTGTGGACGTTGCGAGGAGCGCGGCGAGGGCTCCCGCCGCGCTGATCGTGAGGGTTCCTTTGAGGTGGTTCATCTTCGATTCCTCCGCTCCATGGTCACGGCCGTGCCCGCACGGCGTCGGCCTTCGGGGGCATCTACGGGGCCATGCCTGGCGCGTTGGGCAGAAGGTCGACGGATCTTCACCGGGGGGCTGCCGCCACGCTCCGCTTCTCGACGGCAGGGTTGCCGCGATGCGCGTATCTTCCGGGTATGAGCAGCCACCGCTGGATCCCGCGAATCGCACCCCTGGCGGGCTGCCTGGCCGTTGCCCTCGTGTCCACGGCCGTCGCCCGCGTGGAGCCGGGCGCCCCCGAGGGTGTCGCCGACCGAATGGCCTCGTCCGCGCGAGCGATGCTCGCGGCCCTACCGGACGAGTTGAACCGCGAGGCGACCGCCGCCCACGAGGACGAGGAGCGAACCCAGTGGGCCTTCGGCCCCGTGCAGCGCGCGGGCCTCCCCATCGGCGCCATGGACGAGGGCCAGGTCGAGGCCCTGGAGGCGCTCCTCGACACCGCCCTCTCCACGAAGGGCATGACCATGTGGCGCCAGGTTCGACAGCTGGAGAGCGAGCTCCGCAGGCTCGAATCCACGCCCGAGAAGGTCGCCACCCACCGCGACCCTGACCTGTACTGGCTCCGGATCTACGGCTCCCCCGACGCCGACCAGCGCTGGTCCTGGCGGTTCGAGGGGCACCACATCGCCTTTCACATCGACTGCAGG
>CAZEFP010000003.1:22417-29688 GCA_964511565.1 uncultured Planctomycetaceae bacterium | reverse complement strand
GGCGGGGAGGGGCGCGGCAAAGTGGGCGAGGTTGGCGCGCACCTCCTCGGGAGTGCGACAGCCCATCAGCACCGACGCCACGGCGGGGTGCGCCAGGGGGAACTGGAGCGCGGCGGCCTCCAGGGCCACGTCGAACTCCCGCACGACGCGCGCGAGCCGGTCTCGCCGCTCGATGAGCTCGGTGGGCGCCTGGGCGTAGTTCCAGGTGCTGCCGCCGGCGAGCAGGCCCGAATTGAACGCGCCGCCGATGACCACGCTGGTGCCCGCGCGCTCGCAGCGCGGCAGGAGCTCGTCGAGGGCGCCCTGCTCCAGCAGGGTGTAGCGGCCCGCCAGCAGGAACACGTCCCAGTCCGCGTGGTCCATGGCCGCCAGCAGCACCTCGGTCTCGTTGACCCCGATGCCGATGGCGCCGACGCGGCCAGCGGCCTTCAATTCCTGGAGCGCGGTGAGCCCGCCGCCCATGGCGTCGGCGAAGTGCTGGTCGTGCCCGCCGCCGTGGGTCATGCGACCGATGTCGTGCAGGAAGAGCGTGTCCACCCGCTCGAGGCCCATGCGTTCGAGGCTCTCCTCGAAGCTCCGCAGCACGCCCTCGCGGCCGTAGTCGTGCACCGGGGCGAAGGGCAGGGGGTCGGGCCAGCCGTTCTCCGGCCCCGGCGGGTGGTCGCTCGGCTCCAAGAGCCGCCCCACCTTGGTGGAGAGGCTCCACCCCTCTCGACCCCGGAGCGCCGGACCGACGCGGGTCTCCGCGCGCCCGAACCCGTACCAGGGCGCCGTGTCGAAGAAGCGAATGCCCCCCTCCCAGGCGGCGTCGAGGACGGCCGAGGCGTCCTCGTCGCTCACGGCCTCGAACAGCCCCCCCAGGGGCGCGGTGCCGAGGCCGAGGCGGGTGACCTCGACGTCGGTGCGCCCGAGTCGCGCCGTCCCGAGGCCCGCGCCGCTCATCCCTCCGCGCCGACGGCGGGGTTCCGGAGCACGCCGAGGCCCTCGACCTCGACCTCCATCACGTCGCCGGGCTGGATGTAGATGGGCGGCTTGCGGGCGAAGCCCACGCCCGGGGGCGTGCCGGTGGAGATCAGGTCGCCGGGCTCGAGAGTGATGAAGCCGGAGAGGTGCGCGATCAGCTCGGGGATGCCAAAGATCAGCTGGTCGGTGCTCGAGTCCTGCAGGGTCTCGCCGTTCATCCGGAACTGGACCCGGAGCGCGTGGGGATCGGCGATCTCGTCGGCGGTGGCCAGGAACGGGCCGGCGGGGCAGAACGTCTCGCACGACTTGCCGCGCTGCCACTGGCCGTCGGCGAACTGGAAGTCGCGGGCGCTGACGTCGTTGACGTTGCAGTAGCCGAGCACGTGGTCCATGGCGTCCTCGGCCTTCACGCGGCTCGCGGTGCGGCCGATGACGACGCCGAACTCGGCCTCGTAGTCGACCTCCTTCGCGCCGGGCGGGAGGACGACCTTCGCCTCGGGGCCGACGACGCAGCTGGAGAACTTGCTGAAGACCAGGGGCAGCTCGGGGATGTCCATGCCGCTCTCCTCGGCGTGGTCCCGGTAGTTCAGCCCGATGCAGATGACCTTCCCCGGGCGGGGCACCGGCGCGTCGAGGGTGACGCTGGCCAGGGGGACGATCGCCCCCGCGGCGGCGAGCTCGTCCGTGCGGCTCTCGACCCCATCCACCAGCCTGCGCGCCGCCTGGTGCGACGCGCCGTCCAGGTCACACCACTCCAGGGGCCCGTCCGCCGAAGGCAGGCCCGCCGCGGGGTGGGTGAAGTCCAGGACGAGGTCACCGGGCAGGAGCGCCCCGGTGCACAGGGCGTCATCGCGGAGGAAGGAGACGATCTTCAAGGTTCAGGAGCGGGCAGGGGGCGTCCTTCGTGGCATCGCCCCGGTTTTCGGGCGGACCAGCATAGCCGCCCGATCCGGACCCGCCCGGAGCAGGATCCCGAGTTCCTCCCCAGCGGCGCCCCCGCGGCCGCTAGGGTGCCCCTATGAGCGACACCAACACGATCGCGGACGGCGCCGTCGTCACGATGCACTACAAGCTGACCCTCTCGGACGGTCAGGTCATCGACTCCTCAGAGGGCCAGGACCCGCTCGCGTACCTGCACGGCGCGAACAACATCGTCCCTGGCCTCGAGGCCGCCATGGGCGGCAAGGCCGCCGGCGAGTCTTTCGAGGTCAACGTCGCCCCCGAGGAGGGCTACGGACCGCGCATCGAGGAGGCCATCCAGAAGGTGCCCCGCGACCGCTTCCCCGCCGACGCGACCCTCGAGGCCGGCATCCAGTTCCAGGCCACCGACCCCGACGGTAACCCGCTCATGGGCACCATCGCCGCGGTCGAGGGCGACGAGATCACCGTGGACTTCAACCACCCCCTCGCCGGTCAGACGCTCAACTTCGCCATCGAGGTCGTGAGCATCCGCGAGGCGACCGAGGAGGAGCAGAAGCACGGCCACGTGCACGGCCCCGGCGGCCACCAGCACTGATCGACCACGTCGATCTGCAGAGCCACCAGCGCAAGGAGCGCGGCCCGCGAGAGATCGCGGGCCGCGCTCCTTGCCTTGGGTCCCCCCGCGGCCGCAGCGCCACCTAGACCGTGCTGGTGGTCGCCACCGTGCAGCGCGACAGGGTCTCCTCCGTCAGCTCCAGGCCGACGCCGGGCGCGGTCGGGAGCTGGTAGTGGCCGTCCACCACGTCGATGGGCTCCACCCAGATGTCCTTGATGGACTCGTAGCAGTTCTCGAGCATCGGGCAGTGCGGCGTCGCCGCCGCCAGCTGGCTGTGGAGCTTCTGCTGCACGTTGGTGTGCGGGACGATGGGCAGGTCGTGGGCGCCGGCGAGCGCCGCCACCTCGAGCCACTCGTCGATGCCCAGGAGCTTGGTGGCGTCCGCCTGGACGATGCCCACGGCACCCGCCTCGATGTAGTCGCGGAAGGCGTACTTGGTGAAGATGGTCTCCCCCACCGCCACCGGGATCGAGATGGCCTGCTGCAGCTCGGCGTGGGCCTTGATGTTCTCGGGCACCATGGGCTCCTCGAGCCAGAAGACATCGAAGTCCGCGAGCTTGCCGCCCCAGAAGCGCGCCGTGTTCAGGGTCCAGGCGCAGTTCACGTCGGTCATGATCCGGATCTTGGGGCCCACGGCGTCCCGCACCGCGCCGATGCGGTCGTAGTCCTCGCGCGGGTCCTCGCGGCCGAGCTTGATCTTGACCGCGTGGAAGCCCCGGTCGATGAGCGCCTTGGCGTCCCGCACCAGGTCCTCCTGGCTCCAGGTGAGCCAGCCGCCGTCGGTGCTGTAGGCGAGCACCTTGTCCCGGGCGGCGCCGAGGTAGTGCCACAGGGGCATGCCCGCCCGCTTGCACTGGATGTCCCAGAGGGCGAACTCCACGGCGGCGATGCCGACCCGCGAGGCCCCCACGCGACCGACGAAGTGGTTGGTCAGGAACATCTCCTGGACCAGCGCCTTGCGCTGGGTCACGTCCTTCCCGATCAGCACCGGCGCGTAGTTCTCCTCCACCATCACCTGCGCCGCGCGCAGGCCCGGGGTGTAGGACCAGTTGGTGCCGACGCCGATCACGCCCGCGTCGGTGTGCAGGCGGACCGTGAGGAACTCCACCTCGTCCACCTTGCTCTGGGAGTCGGTGATCTGGCGCTGCTGGAGCGGGACGCGCAGGAACGCGGTCTCCACCTTGGTGATCTTGGGGCCCATGGTCTTCGGCGGTTCAGCTGTCGAGGTCGGAGGTGTCGAGGGTGCCCGCGGCGTGGAGCTCGCGGAAGCGGCGGAGGGTCTCGGCGATCCCCTCGCGGATGGACGTGTTCGGCAGGCCCGGGAGGACCTCACCGATGCGCGCGCCGTCGATGGCGCCGGGGACAGGGAGCTCTCCGCCCTCCACGCGCACGAGGTCTCGAGCGGCAGGTTCCTGGGCGCACAGTTCCTCCACGAAGGCCGTGACGGCGATGGACTCCCCGGCGAGGTTGAACACGTGGGCCCCGTCGGGGCCCCGGTCCGCAGCGGCGATGAAGGCGTCGGCGCAGTCGCCGGCGTACAGGAAGTCCGTCCGGCCGCCGAAGCCCACGGTGTAGGGGCGCCCCACCACCGCCGCCTTGATGGCCTTGGTGGGGCCGCTGGTCATGCCCTGGTCCCGGCCCACGCCGTAGACCGTCAGGGGGCGGAGCCCGACGCTCGAGGTGCCGTGCTCGAGGAAGGAGACCCGGGCCGTGCCCTCGTTGGCGAGCTTGTAGACGCCGTAGTGGGTGTTCGGCGTCGGGGACGCGTTCTCGCACGGGGCACCGCCCGCGCGGTCCTCATCCGCGCGCTCGTAGACCGCCGCGCTGGACGCGTACGCCACCCGCTGGATGCCGCGCTTCGCCGCCTGCTCGAAGACGTTCACGGTCCCGAGGACGTTCACCGTGGCCCCGGCCATGGGGTCCGCGCGGCAGAAGGGCACCTGGAGGCCTGCGAGGTGGACGATGTGGTCCACCCCGTGCTCGTCCATGCAGGCCCCAAGCGCCGCGGGGTTGGCGATATCTCCCTGGACGAACGAGACCCTCGCCAGGGCCTCGGGGCCAAGCAGGTCGCGGATCCGCCGCGGCTCCGTCCCGAGGTCGAAGACCACGGGGTGGTCGCCCTTCTCGAGCAGGCGCTCGACGACCCAGGCGCCAATGCAGCCCAGGGCGCCGGTGACGAGGTAGGTGCGTTCGCTCATGGTCCGCTGAAGCTAACCGCTGGGCGCGGATCGCGGTGGGCGCGACCCCCTGTAGACGCTCGGGGCCTCGGCCCCAAATCGCCTCGCTGAATCGCCCGCCGAGCACACCTGCCGGTCAGAGCCCGTCGTCGCCCTCGAGGGGCGCGATCCAATCCCAACCCTCCGCGCGGCTCAGGTCCACCTCGGGATCCACGAGCGGTCGGAAGGGCCGGCCGTTGAGGGCGCAGAACGCGTTGGCCCGGACCACCACCCGGCCGTGCCCCTGCGCCTCCGCCCGGGCGCGAAGCTCCCGCGCGAACCATGCGATGAGCCCGGGGTTGCCGGCGAGGATGTCGAGCTGGTCCTCCGTGAGCAGGGCGCGCCAGTCCACGGGCACCTCACGAGGCGGGTCCCCGGCGGTCACGACAAAGTCGAGGTCGCAGTCCTTGCGGGAGATCATCATCCGCCAGGAGTACAGCGTCCCCCGCTCGGTCCAGGCCGGCTCATCGGACAGGACCCAGGGGCGCAGCGGGACGATCAGCTGGACCGCGAACCAGAGCCCGAGCGCGGGGAGCACCAGGGGCTGCACGCGGGCGGAGGGCGCCCAGCGCACCGGAGGCGAGGCCGGCGCGCCCAGGCGCAGGATCCTCCGGGCCCAGGCGGGGTCGAGGAAGAGGAGGGTGAACGAGAGGGCCAGCATCGGGAAGATGCCGATGGGGAACAGCACCTGATTGATGCCGTGGAAAAGCACCGAGGCCACCACCGCCGCCGCCCGGGTGCGCCGCCAGAGCAATCCGGGGATCACGAGCAGGTCGAAGAGCATCCCCGCCCATGAGAGCGCCACCCACGCGTCTCGGTCCGCGAGGGCCTCGGCGAAGGGCCACCCCTGGGCCTCCGCCACCGCCAGCAAGTGGGGACCGAAGGGCTCCCCCTGCTGGAGCCAGTCGGCATTCCACTTGGACAGCGCGCCGAACAGGTAAAGCACCGCGACCTGACCCCGCAGGAGCCAGAGGGTCCAGGCGGGCACCTCGTCCACCGCCCGCGAGGGGTTGGCGTGGGCGTCCCGCGAGCCGGCGCGACCCAGGGGCAGCCAGCAGGCGAGGAAGGCGAGGAGGAGGATCAGGTAGTCGTGATTGTTCGAGTGGGTCCGCTCCAGCAGGAACGTGTATGTGAGCCCCGAGAAGAGGGCACAGGAGGCGACGCGGGTCCAGCGGCCGACCGCCAACGCGACCGCGGCAGCGAGGAGCGCCGCGAAGTGCAGCAGCATCCCCTCGCCAGGCCACGGGGGGAGCCACTCGAACCCCGGGTGCGGGACCTGCAGGACCGGCTCCACGTAGACCCGGCGGGCCCATCCGTACTGAAGGTAGTCCAACAGGTGCCACGCGAGCAGCAGGCCGAACGCCATCCGGAAGAAGACCAGCGGCGCCACGTCCACGGGCGCGGCGAGGGCGCCGCGCAGGCTCGCCCTTCGGTCGTCTCCCTTCGATCCGCCCACCATGGTGAGGGAAGGCTAACCGATGGTGAGGACCGACCGTTGAGGGTCTGAGGAGGGCCTCCAGAGCGCCAATCAAGCAAAGCCGCTGTGTTGTTGGCAACATCCGGACTCGATGCCGGTAGCCCCTGTGCACCCATCGCCCGGCCCCCTCCGAGGCTCGACCCGCTCCGACCATGACCCACCTCCTCCTGGCCCTCGCGGCCCTGGCGCCCTCCGGGGACGCCGGCGACGATCTCATCCTCTTCAAGGCCCCGGTCCAGCTCATGGCTGGCGACGCGGAGCTGGGGCGCAGGAAGATGTACCCCTCTCCGGCCGCCTTCGACGTGGACGGGGACGGGATGAAGGACCTGGTCCTCGGCGGCCTGTCCGGGCGCGTGACCTGGTCGCGGCGCACGGCGGACGGGCTCGGCCCGGAGGTGCCCATGGAGCGCACCGACGGGAAGCGGCTGAGCTTCAATAACTGGTGATGCATCGGCATGGGTTCACAGTTCGTGGACCTCAACGCCGACGGACACCTGGACTACCTCTCGGCCACCTTCGACGGCTCGCCCCACGTGAGTTGGGGCGGCGCGGACGGCTTCGCGGAGCCAGCGAGGCTCGTGGACGGCGCGGGTGAGCGCTTGCTCGTCTCCTACTACTGGGACTACGACGAGAGGGCGCACCTCACGACCGGCCGCGCCATGCCCGACGGCAAGCCCAGGAAACTCCGGGGGATCTCCGCCGTCGCGATGGACTGGGACGGCGACGGGGACCTGGACCTCCTTCAGGGGAGCTACGAGGAGGGCCACCTCTACGTCCAGATGAACGAGGGCTCTGCCCAGGAGCCGAGGTTCACCGGCAAGAACGTGCGCGTCATGGCGGGCGGGATCCCCCTGGAAGACAAGGCCAAGATGACCGCGCCGCGGCTGGTGGACTGGGACGCCGATGGCGACCTGGACCTCGTCTACGGGACCTTCGGTGGGGCCGACGGCGGCGCCGGGGTCTACCTGCTCGTCAACCAGGGCAAGGACGGAGCGTCGAGCTTCGCCGCTCCCCGCACCCTGCTCCGGGTCCTCGGCAGCAGCCTGCCCACCTCCCCCACCGGCCCGTCCGAGGGGCT
>CAZEFP010000003.1:18770-22407 GCA_964511565.1 uncultured Planctomycetaceae bacterium | reverse complement strand
TCGTCGACTGGGACAAGGACGGGGACCTCGACCTGATCGTGGGCGGCTACTCCCGCTGGCGCGCCGAGGCGCCGACGCTCAACGAGGACGAGACCGCGGAGCTCGCCCGGCTGCGGGTGGCGCACGCGAACGCCAAGGCCGCCGAGGACAAGGTCTCCAAGGCCTTCAACGAGAAGTTCAAAGCCGAGGAGGCGAAGGCGAAGACGGACGAGGAGAAGGAGCTCGTCTTCAGTCGCGTCTACGGGGAGTTCGAGGAGTTCCTCGATGCCGCCCGCAAGGCGCGCAGTGAGCTCCAGCAGAAGATCGACGTCTTCGACCCTCCGGCGAAGCGAACGCCCGCCGTCTGGTTCTTCGAGCGAGCCTGACGTGCGCCCCGCCCGCCGCCGCTCCCTGGGCCTCGCGGCGCTGGCCCTCCTCTGCGCGTGCAGCGCGGACGAGGTCTTGCCCGCGCGTGCCGACGGCGCGATCGAGGCGATGATCCGCGCGGCGGCGGGCGCTGTCCCCGAGCTGCCGGTGGTGGGGCCCCATCTCAACTGGTCGCCCTTCCTCTGCATGATGCCGCCGGCCGCAAGGGCGCTGCACTCCACGGTGGAGGCCAAGGACGGCCACGGCTCGAAGATCTACGCCCTGCGCTCCAACCAGGGCGAGGCGTACATGAAGCTGGGCACCGAGGAGGAGGTGGAGCTTCCCCTGTTCACGGTGCTCGTGAAGGAGGCCTTCGCCCCGGTGCTCCACGGGGGCGAGGACGCGCCGTCCCCCCACTCGACCCCGGGCTGGGAGCTGGCCGCGAGCCAGGGCTACATCCCCTTCGCCGAGCGCGACGGCCTCACCTACCGGACCGGTGAGCCCCGCGGCCTCTTCGTCATGCTCCGCCTGCCCGAGGGCACGGCGGGCACCATGGACGGCTGGGCCTTCGGCACGGTGGACCCCTCCGGACGCGTGACCGGAGCGGGGGCGATGGAGAGCTGCATCCGCTGCCACCGAGCCGCCGACCACGACGGCGTCTTCGGCTGGCGCGGGGAATAGCGCCGCCCCCTTCCCCCAGGGAGGGGGGCCCCTCAGCGGCTGGTCGGCTCCCAGTCGACGCCGATCTGCCGCTGGATGTTCGAGCCAGGCTCGCCAGGGCCCAGCTCGACCTCCAGCACCGCGCCGTTCCTGTCCACGGTGAGCTGGACGGCCTCGGTATCCAGGTCCAGGGTCAGGCGGTTCCAGAACGACCTGCGATCGATCGCCTTGCCGTTGACAGCGGTCACCACATCGCCGGCACGAAGCCCGGCCTGGTCCCCGAGCTTGCCTTCCGTCACGGACTCGACGCGGTACGCGTTGACGGTCTTGACCTCGAACAGGACCTCGCCGGAGGGAACGGTGACGTCCATCGAGGACTGGCCCGAGTTCGACCAGGTCTTCAGCTCGTACTCGCCCGCCGCCACGTCCTCGATGGTCGCGCGGTGCTGGTCGTCGAGCTCTGCGCTCAAGCCGCCGCCCCAGTACCCACCGTAGCCGCCACCCGGCGCGCCCTTGCGCTCCAGCCAGAAGCTGGTCCCCTCGGAGAGGTCGGGGGCGTGGATCGCGAGCTGGTGGAAGGTCGGGGCGCGGAACGAGATCTCCTGGGCTCCGGGTCGAATGGTCACCTCCTGCCAGGCAACTGCAGCGCCACGGGAGCGGCCCGACCGGGAGGCCTTCTTCAGCTCCACCCGGAAGAGGCCCGGCTGGAGCCCGAGGATCCGGGCGGTCCCCTCGCTGCTCACGCGGGTCGCGCCGCGTGAGGAGCGCAGCCGACGGTCACCGCCACCCTCCTTCTTGACGATGGACACGGCACTGACCGTGAACCCCGGCGAGAGGTCCCCCGTCACGCGCACGAGCAGCTCAGCGCTGCGCTGGAACGACATGGAGACCTCACGCTGCCCCTGGACCAGCGGCTGGATGAGCTCGCCGTAGCCCTCGGCGGTCGCGGTCAGCTCCAGCGAGGACACCTTGCTCCACTCGTTGCCGTCGAGGACGCTCTCCATGGGCAGCCAGTACGTCCCCGGCCCTCGGGAGATCGCTTCCACCCGTCCGCTGCCCGAGCCCCCTCCGGCGCGCTCCACGCGCTGTGTGAAGGAGACGTCCAGCAGGTTCTGGCCGGTGGGCCCGGTGCAGCGCGCGACGAGGTAGCGCGCGAGGTCCACCTCACCGAGGGTCAGCGAGGCCTCGACGAGGCCCCCGTCGAGCAGCACCTCGGTCGTGACCTGCGCGGGTCCGGGGCCGAGCCCTGCGCCGAGCAGGTACGTGCCCGCGTCGAGGTCGGCCACGCTGAAGGCACCGGAGGGGGTCGGCGTGAGGGACCTCGCTCCCTCGAAGAGATCCTCGGGGTCCTTGTCCTGGGCCTTGTCCGACTCGATGACCTTCACCCAGGGGTTGATCCGCGGCTCGAGGCCGGAGAGATCCTCCACCGTGACCCAGAGGAGCGAGCGCGCCTTCAGCTCGAGCCGATGAGGTCCCTCGCCGTCGTGCTCCAGATCGATGACCGTGATGTCCGACACGAACTCGGAGGAGTCTGTCCGCCCGTAGCCTCCGCCCTGCACGCGGCCGACCATGGCCTTCAGGGAGGCCGGGGACCGGGTGAGGCGGATCGTGGGCTCATCGCTGGTCCAGCGGTAGGACCCACGGGACCTCCGCTCCCCCATGAGCAGGACCGTCGCATCGTCCGGCGCCGTGCCATCCGGGAGGCGTAGGTCGAGGTGATACTCGGAGACCGGCTTCCCGATGAACTGCGCGCTCTCACCGACGCGGACCACCTTGGGGTCGAACACCATCCCCTCGAGGTAGGGTCTCAGCTGGAAGCTCCCCCCGGGGAGCTCCGTGAATTCGAAGCGGCCCGCCGCGTCGGTCGTGACCGTTCGCTGGCGGCGCTGCCTCGTGAGCAGGTCCTTGGCCCGGGCAGCGAGCGCCTCCCGGACCTCGGGCGGGCCGGACCAGCCGCGCCCGACGCCCTTCGTGTCCCAGCCGCGTTCACCGCCTTCGTCCACAGGGTAGAAGTTGTCGGTCACGACCGTGGCCCCGGCGAGGGGCGCTCCGTCTCCGCCGAAGACCGTCCCGGTGATCTTGCCCTCTCCAGACACCCCGTCGGCGGCGCCCTCGGTGTCCATGGAGATACGGGCGAGGGTGGAGTCCGTCTCGCGATCCGCCTCCGCCGCCAGCGCGCGGTCGGTGGCGTCGGTGTTGACCCGTGAGCTCGACGTTCGATCCGCCGGGTCGAGGGCCGCCAGGGAGAGCGCCTGCTCCCCGGCCGGCCCGCGCCGCTCCTCTCCGGTCCTCCGGACCAAGGACGAGTCCGCGGCCTGGACAGCCGGTCCGCCATCGCCCCCGAGGAGGAACCCGATTCCTCCTCCCAGACCGAGGCCGAGGATGAGGGTGAGCAGCGCGATTCGGGTGGAGGCCATGGGGTCCTGTGGCAGGAGATCGGGACCCTTCGAGTCTAGCCACGCCCCCGAGGCGGGCTGCGTCCATCCTCGATCCGAGCCCCGAGATCTCCGACCGCTCCACCCGCGAAGATCGCCTGCTCTATCTCGAACAGGGCAAGCCGCTGATTTTCGGTGAAAAGCGCAACAAGGGGATTGTCCTGCGCGGCACGGACCCGGTGGTGGTGACGGTCGGC
>CAZEFP010000003.1:0-18760 GCA_964511565.1 uncultured Planctomycetaceae bacterium | reverse complement strand
CCCCCGAGGCGGGCTGCGTCCATCCTCGATCCGAGCCCCGAGATCTCCGACCGATCCACCGCACCGCGGCACCCAGCCCCTCGGGGCGCCCGTCTCCCCTCTTGGGTTTGCGTCAAACTGACCCTGCGTCCATCCCGAGCCCGGAGAGGCCAGCGGTGACTCGCGCCGGAACCGGTGGTGGCCGATAGGATCCAGCGTCCATGAAGGCTCGCGACCGCAGCATCTCCGCCGCCACCCTCGCCTGGTGCGGGTGGGTCGGCCTTGGCCTCGTCGGCTGCGGGGGCGGTTCGCCCGCCGGGGGCGCGCGTGAACCGGAGGCCGCCGATGGGCCGGTGAGCCAGCTGTTCACCGACGTCACGGCCGCCAGCGGCGTCCACTTCGCCCACGGCTCCGGGGCTGCGGGTGACTGGATCCTGACGGAGATCATGGGGGGCGGAGGGGCGCTGTTCGACATGGACGGCGACGGGGGCCGCGTCCTCCTCCTCCTCCAGGGCGGGGCCGACCCCGGCTCCTCGACCACCGCCCAGGCGGGGGCGGGGCACGCGCTCTTCCGCAATGATGGGCAGGGCGCCTTCACCAACGTGAGCGAAGGCGCGGGTCTGGAGGCCCTCACCGGGTACGCCATGGGTGCGGCGGCCGGCGACGTGGACGGCGACGGGGACGTGGACCTCTACGTCTCCCAGCAGGGGACTGACGCGCTCCTCCTGAACGAAGGGGGCGGGCGCTTCCGGGACGGGACGTCGGCCTGGGGCGCGGGGGTCGAGGGCTGGTCCACCTCGGCCGCCTTCGGGGACCTGGACGCGGACGGCGACCTCGACCTCTACGTGGCCCGGTACATCGAGCTGGACCCCAAGATCATCTGCAACGACGCCGCTGGGAGGCGCACCTACTGTCCGCCGGGCAGCGGGGCGCCCGTGCACGACGTGCTGCTCATCAACGAGGACGGGTCGTTCCGCGACGCGAGCGCGGAGGCCGGCCTCACCGGCGCCCCCGCCCCGGGGCTCGGGGTGGTGCTGGAGGACCTCACCGGCGACGGCCGACTCGACGTGTACGTCGCCAACGATGGCCAGGCCAACCAGCTCTGGGTCCCCGACGGCGGGGGCGGCTGGCGGGACGAGGGCGCCACGCGCGGGATCGCCCTGAACCAAAACGGGTTCGCCGAGGCCAGCATGGGCGTGGTGGTCGAGGACCTGGACCGGGACGGGCTCTCGGACCTCTTCATGACCCACCTCCAGGAGGAGACCCACACCCTCTACCGTGCGCGTGGCGCGGGTGCCTTCAGCGACCGCACCGGCCAGGCAGGCCTCGGAGTCGTGACCCGACCGAACACCGGGTTCGGCGTGGCGGCCTTCGACGTGGAGCTGGACGGGGACCTCGACCTCGCCATCGCCAACGGGCGCGTCCGCATCGGGCCCGTCCCCGCGGGCTGCGAGCTGGAGGGGGCGTGGGCCCAGCTCGCCGAGGCGAACTCCCTGCTCCTCGCCGACGGGGCACGCTTCGCCGACGAGAAGGAGCGCGCCCTCGCGCTCACCGGCCCGCTCCTCGTGGACCGCTGCGTGCTCCAGGGCGACCTGGACGGCGACGGCGACGTGGACCTCGTGGTCACCGGGAACGAGAACACCGCGCGGGTCCTGCGGAACGACGCGCCCCGCGCGGGCAGCTGGGTGACGATCGACCCCAGGGTTGACGGGACCAGCGCCACGGGCCTCGGCGTCCAGGTCAAGGTCACCGCGGCTGACTTCCAATTGACCCGCACCACCCGCGCCTCGGACGGCTACCAGTCCAGCCGGGATCCCCGCGCGCACTTCGGCGTGCCCGGCGCGGAGGACGGGGCGCGAGTAGACGTGGAGCTCCGCTGGACCGACGGCCTCCGCGAGCGCTTCGCCGGGCTCGAGACCGGCAAGGTTCACCGACTGGTCCGCGGGAGCGGAGAGGCCGTCCGATGAAGCGTGCGCTGCTGACCTCCGTCGCCCTGTTCGCGGCGGCCTGCGGTGGCGCCGACCCCGCCGGGGGGCTCCCCGCCCCGCCGGCCCTCGACACCAGCACCATGGAGCCGCTGGTGGCCGAGACCCTCGGCGCGGCTCGCGCGGCGGTCATCGCCAACCCGGAAGACGCCCAGCGGTGGAGCGAGCTCGGCCTCGCCCTCGACGCGCACTTCTTCCTGGAGGAGGCCGAGCAGTGCCTCTCGGTGGCCATCCAGCTGGACCCCACGATCTTCAGGGCGGTCTACGACCACGCGGTGCTCGGGACCATGCTGGAGCGCTCGGTGGACGAAGTGGCGGCGCGCTTCGAGCGGGCCGGGGCGCTACGGGACGACTACCCGCCCATCCACGCCCGCCTGGGTGACTTCCTCCTGGTGAGCGGGGACGCCGAGGGCTCCCTGGCCGCCTTCGAGCGAGCCCAGGAGGTCTCGGCGGGCCTCGACTACGAG
This sequence comes from uncultured Planctomycetaceae bacterium, assembly GCA_964511565.1. Classification (GTDB taxonomy): domain Bacteria; phylum Planctomycetota; class UBA1135; order UBA1135; genus Saltatorellus. The sequence goes on along the minus strand of CAZEFP010000003.1, from coordinate 16,329 downwards.
TACGACTACGCCGAGCTGGGCATCGGCCGGGCGCTGCTCGACCAGGGGGAGGCCGAGGCCGCCGTGGAGCGGCTCTCGCGCCTGCACGAGCGCTTCCCAGGCGACCCGGCGCTGGCGACGGCCCTCGGCCAGGGGCTCACCATGCTCCAGCGCGTGGACGAGGCCGCGGCGGTGACCGCGCGGCAGAGGGCGACCGAGGAGGCCAAGGTTCAGCTGGGGGACTCGGTGCGGCGGGACATCATGACCCGCTCGCGGTCGGCCGCCATGAACTTCCAGCGCGGCGAGGCCATGGTCCGCCGCCGCGAGTTCGCGGCCGCCGCCGTGGAGTTCCAGCGCGTCCTGACCGTGGACGAGGACAACCGCACCGCGCGGCTCTACCTCGCGAGCGCCCTCATGGAGCTCCGCCGCATCCCCGAGTGCCGCGCTCAGCTCGCCGCCGTCCTCGAGGCCAGCCCCGGCGACCTCGACGCCCACCGGATGCTCGGCCTGCTCGACGCCGAGTCGGGGGCCTTCGAGGCGGCGGACCGGCACTTCAAGACCGTCACCCGGTCCGCCCCCCTCGACAACCTCGGCTACCAGGCGTGGGTCACGTCCCTGGGGAGCATGAACCGCTGGGAGGAGGCCCTGTTCCGCATCGAACAGTGGCGCACGGCATCCCCCACCCTGGCCGAACCCGCCTACCTGCGGGCCATGGCGCTGTTCAATGCGGACCGCAGAGACGAAGCCGTGGAGGCCCTCGAGGCCGCCAAGGCCCTGGCCCCTGGGCACCCCATGCGAGCCCAGGCCGAGCGCATCCTCGCGCGCTGAGCGGCGAGCCGGCGGCCCCCGGTCAGGTCAGCCCGTAGGCCGCCTCCACCGCGGCCTCGGTGTCCACGGTCGCGCCCACCATGGCGAGCGACGCCCTCCAGCGGGAGAAGACCTCGTGCACGCGGGCGTAGGGGGCCGCCAGGGTGCACACCGGCCAGTCCGATCCGAACAGGAGCCGCTTCGGACCGAAGGCCTCGAAGGCCACGTCCATGTAGGGGGTGAGCTGGTCGTAGGTCCAGGCCCCGTGGTCCGCCTCGGTGACCATGCCGCTGACCTTGCACGTCACGTGCTCCATGGCGCCGAGCTCTCGCATCAAGCTCGCCCAGCGGTCGATCTCGCCGTCCGCGATGCGGGGCTTGGCGATGTGATCCAGCACCAGGCGCTGGCCCGTCATGGCGCGGCAGAAGCGCACCGCCTCCTCCAGCTGGTGCTCGAGGATCAGCACGTCGTAGGCGAGCCCGCGGGCGCCCACCGCCGCCACGCCGCGGCGGAAGGCGTCGCCGTCCAGAAACCCCGCGGCCTCCGCCTGCACCACGTGACGGATCCCCACCAGGCGCTCGCCGCCCCGCGCCGCCGCGAGGCGGTCCAGCTGCTCCTCGACCTGCTCGGAGGCGAGGTCCACCCAGCCCACCACCCCGCGGATCCAGGGGTGGTCGGCCGCGAGGCCCAGGAGCCACTCACTCTCCGAGAGGTCCTGGCGGGCCTGGACGGCGACGGTGCCATCGACGCCACGCTGATCGAGCAGCGGGCGGAGGTCCTCGGGGAGGAAGTCGCGCTTGAGGGCGTGGAGGCCGCCTTCGGCGATCCAACCGTACTGCGCCTCGTCGTAGGTCCAGAAGTGCTGATGGGCGTCGATGGGCATGGGGAGTCAACCTAGCAAGAGAGCCCGAGCGGTTAGGCTGGTTCGACCGCGACTTCCCCCATCGTCATGAATCAACGACTCCGACTGGCCGCTGCCCTCTCCCTCCTCGCGCTCTCCGCATGCGGAGGCGCCACGAGCGGCGACGCTGCCGACGACAAGCTGCAGATCGCCGTCGTCCCCAAGGGCACGACCCACGAGTTCTGGAAGTCCGTGCACGCCGGGGCCGAGGCCGCCGCCCGGGACCTCGGGGTGGAGGTCATCTGGAAGGGGCCCATCCGCGAGGACGACCGCGCCGAGCAGATCCAGATCGTCGAGAACTTCGTCGTCCGGGGCGTGGACGGGATCGTCCTCATGCCCATGGACCGCAAGGCCCTCGTCACCCCGGCGGAGGAGGCCGGCGGGCAGGGCATACCGGTGGTGGTCGCGGACAGCGACCTGGACTGGGAGGGCCGCACCTCCTTCGTCGCCACCGACAACCGCCGCGGCGGTGAGCTCGCGGGGGAGGCCCTGGTCGAGATGATGGAGGGCAAGGGATCGGTCATCCTGCTGCGCTACCAGGAGGGCTCCGCCAGCACCTTCGAGCGCGAGGAGGGCTTCCTCGCCGCCATCGGGAAGGCCCCGGGGATCGAGGTCATCTCCTCGAACCAGTACGCGGGCGCCACCAACGAGGGGGCCTACCAGGCGTCGGAGAACCTCCTCAACAGCTTCAAGGACGTGGACGGCATCTTCTGCCCGAACGAGTCCGCGGCCTTCGGGATGCTGCGGGCACTGCAGGACTCCGGCCGCACCGACGAGGTGGCCTTCGTGGGCTTCGACGCCAGCGAGAAGCTCGTGGAGGCGCTGCGCGCCGGAGAGATCGACGCCCTCGTCCTCCAGGACCCCGTCCGCATGGGGGAGCTCTCCGTGCGTGCCTGCGTCGCCGCCGCCCGGGGTGAGACGGTGGAGCCCCGGATCGACACGGGCGTGGTGGTCGTCCCCTCCGGGTCCATCGACGACCCGTCGGTCCAGGCCCTGCTCAAGCCGGACCTCTCGATCCTCGGCGAGTGATGGAGAGCGGCGCCGTCCTGCAGCGGCGACGGCCGCCGCGGCTCCAGATCAAGGGAGTCACCAAGCGCTTCGGCGGCGTCCACGCCCTCCGGGGCGTCGACCTCGAGGCCGACGTGGGCGAGGTCCACGCGGTGCTGGGAGAGAACGGCGCGGGCAAGAGCACCCTGATGAAGATCGTGGCCGGGGCCCAGACGCCGGACTCGGGGGACCTCTGGATCGACGGGGCCCCGTTCGCGCCCGCCTCACCCCGCGAGGCCCGGGAGCGCGGCGTGGCGATGATCTACCAGGAGCTCAACCTCTGCCCCCACCTCTCGGTCCTCGAGAACGTCACCCTCGGACGGGAGCCCTCGCGCCTGGGCGTGAAGCGGCTGGCCTCGGCGCGCACCCGGCTCGAAGAGGTCCTCCGGGACCTGGATGTGACGAGCTTCATGGAGGACACCCTCGTCAGCGAGCTGGGCCCGGGCGACCGGCAGCTGGTCGAGATCGCCCGGGCGCTCTGCCTCGACGCCACGATCATCGTGTTCGACGAACCCACCAGCTCGCTCTCCGCGCCCGACGTGGAGCGCCTCTTCCGGGTCACCCGGCGCCTGGTCGATGGCGGGGTCACCGTGCTGTGGATCAGCCACTTCCTGGACGAGGTGAAGGCCATCGGAAACCGCTTCACCGTGCTGCGGGACGGCGAGACCGTGGGGCGCGGTGAGGTGCCCGAGACCAGCACCGACCAGATGGTGACCACCATGGCGGGCCGCTCGGTGGCGGAGACGTACCCGCGATCCCCGAGGAACGCGGGGGACGTGGCGCTCTCCGTCCAGGGCCTCGCAGGCCCCTCGGGACCGCGGGAGGCCAGCTTCGAGCTGCGCTCGGGCGAGATCCTCGGCGTCTTCGGGCTCGTGGGCGCTGGCCGGACGGAGATGCTCCGCAGCCTCTACGGCCTGGACCCCATGACCACCGGGAGGCTCGAGCTCGGGGGCGCTCCGGTCCGGCGGCCCCGGCCCCGCCGCTGGGTGGAGCTCGGCGTCGGGCTGCTCAGCGAGGACCGCGCACGAGAGGGCGTCGCCCTCGAACTCTCCATCGCCGACAACATCACCCTCTCCAGCGTCCGGCGCCTGGCGAACCGCGTTGGGGCCGTGACGCGGCAGCTGAAGGAGGGCGCGGCCGAACCCTGGCGCGCTCGACTGTCCCTCCGGGCGAGCTCCACTCGACAGCCCGTCCGAGACCTCTCCGGCGGGAACCAGCAGAAGGTCGCCATCGCGCGGCTCCTGGAGTGCGGGGTCGATGTCCTCCTGCTCGACGAGCCCACCCGCGGCATCGACGTGGGCGCGCGCGTCGAGGTCTACCGGCTGCTCGATCAGCTGGCGGGTGAGGGCAAGGCTATCCTCATGGTGAGCAGCCACCTGCCCGAGCTCCTGGGCACCTGTGACCGCATCGCCGTGATGCACCGGGGCGTCCTGGGACCCGCGCGTCCCCGTGAGGACTGGACCGAGGACGGGGCGCTCGCCGCCGCCACGGGAGGAACCCGCTGATGGAACCTGAAGATCAACCGCCCCCCGGCCGCGGCGCGGCCAGAGCTCGCCAGGTCGCCGACCTCGTGGGTCCGTTCCTCGGCCTGATCGTCGTGGTGGCCCTGTTCGGTACGGTGGCGCCCGAGGGGTTCCTCTCCGTCTTCAACGCCAAGACCATCGCCACCCAGACGGTCATCGTCGGCCTCGCCGCCATCGGCGCGACCTTCGTCATCCGCTCGGGTGGCATCGACCTCTCCGTGGGGTCCGCCATCGCCCTGGCCTCGGTCGTGACGGCCCTCGCCATGAAGGCCGGGTACGGCGAGCTCCCCGCCGCGCTCCTCGGTGTCCTGGCGGGCGCCGCCGTCGGCGCGGTCAACGGCGGCCTCGTCACGCTCCTGAAGCTCCCGCCCTTCATCGTCACCCTCGGCACCCTCGGCGCGGCGCGCGGGGCGGCGAAGTGGCTCGGGGACGAGCAGAAGGTCGACGCCCCCAGCGGGTGGCTGAAGCAGTTCATGTCCAAGAACCCCGACCTCTCCGGGCTGCCCGGGGTCATCCGTGACAGCGTGCCGGACTGGCTGGTCCTCGCGCCCGGGGTCTGGCTCATGGGGCTCTCGGCCGTCGCCGCGGCGTTCCTCCTGCGCCGCACCGTCTTCGGGACCTGGACCACAGCCATCGGGTCGAACGAGCCCACGGCGCGGCTGTGCGGCGTGCCCGTGGAGCGCACCAAGTTCGCGATCTACGTGTTCGCCGGCGCCATGGCGGGGCTCGCAGGTGTCCTGCAGTTCGGACGGCTCACCGTCGGCGACCCCACCACCGCCATGGGCAAGGAGCTCGACGTCATCGCGGCGGTCGTGATCGGGGGCGCGTCGCTCTCGGGCGGGACGGGGACCATCCTCGGGGCGATGATCGGCGCCTTCCTGATGGCCACCCTGGCCAACGGCTGCAACCTGTCGGGGGTGCCGAACTTCGTCCAGGAGATCCTGGTCGGTGGGATCATCGTGGGAGCGGTGACCCTCGATGGCATCCGCCACGGCCGCCGGGCTGCCTGAGCGTCCCGGAATCGAGACCTCGGGGCCCGGACCCATCCTCAGGCCCTCGGGAGGGCGCAGAAGCGTTACCTTTTGTCGCATGCGCTCCGACCTAGACATCGCCAGAGACGTCACCCTCCGCCCCATCGAAGACGTCGCCAGTGAGTACGGCTTCGACGCCGACGGGCTCGAACCCTACGGCCGCTACATGGCCAAGGTGAACCACAAGCTGGCCGGCGACCCGGGGGACAGCAAGTCCCGCTACGTCGTGGTCACGGCCATCACCCCGACCCCCGCAGGCGAGGGCAAGACCGTCCACACCGTGGGGCTCTCCCTGGCCCTCAACAAGCTCGGCAAGAAGGCCGCCTGCGCGATCCGTCAGCCCTCCATGGGCCCCGTGTTCGGCATCAAGGGTGGCGCGGCCGGGGGCGGCTACAGCCAGGTGGTGCCCATGGAGGACTTCAACCTCCACCTGACCGGCGACTTCCATGCGGTCACCGCGGCCAACAACCTCCTGGCGGCGGCGATCGACGCGTCCATCCTGCTGGACAACCCCCTCGACATCGACCCGGCGACGGTGACCTGGCGGCGGGTCCTCGACGTCAACGACCGGGCGCTGCGGCAGGTCACGTCTGGCCTCGGCGGACCCAAGAACGGCGTCCCGCGGGAGACCGGCTTCGACATCACCTCGGCGTCCGAGGTCATGGCCATCCTGGGGATGAGCAGCGACCTCGCCGACGTGCGGCGCCGCCTGGGCCGCATCGTGATCGGCGCCAACCGCAAGGGGGAGCCCGTCACCGCGGAGGAGCTCGAGGTGGCCGGCGCCATGGCCGCGATCCTCCAGCGCGCCATCGACCCGACGATCATGCAGACCACCGAGGGCACCCTCGCCTTCGTACACACCGGACCCTTCGCCAACATCGCCCACGGCAACTCCTCCATCGTCGCCGACCGCGTGGCCCAGGGGCACGTGGACTACCTGGTGACCGAGGCCGGCTTCGGGGCGGACATGGGGGCGGAGAAGTTCTTCGACATCAAGTGCCGCGCCTCGGGCATGAAGCCCGACGCCGTCCTGCTGGTCGCCACGATCCGCGCCCTCAAGGTGCACTCGGGGAACTACCCCACCCGCCAGGGGCGCCCGCTCCCCGACGAGCTCTTCCACGAGAACACCGAGGCCGTCCTCAAGGGCTGCTCGAACCTCGAGGCCCAGGTGAAGAACGTCCGCAGCTACGGCGTGCCCGTGGTCGTGGCGATCAACCGCTTCCCCACGGACACGGAGGCGGAGATCGAGGTGGTGAAGGAGCGCGCGCTCGCGGCCGGCGCCCGCGCCGCCGAGGTCAGCGAGGTCCACGCCAGAGGCGGCGAGGGCGGCGCCGCCATCGGGCAGGCCATCATCGACGCGGCCGAATCCGGAGAGGCGGACTTCAAGCTCCTCTACCCGGACGAAGCCTCGTTGACCGAGAAGGTGGAGGCCCTCGCCCTGAAGATCTACGGCGCTGGATCGGTGGAGTTCTCCGCGGCCGCGAAGAAGACCTTCGCTCGCCTGGAAGCGCAGGGTTACGGCAAGCTCCCCATCTGCATGGCCAAGACCCAGTACAGCCTCAGCCACGACGCTCAGTTCAAGGGCGCACCGGAGGGGTTCGTCTTCCCCGTGCGCGAGGCGCGGCTGGCCGCCGGCGCCGGCTTCGTGGTCGTCTACGCAGGGGCGATCATGACCATGCCCGGTCTGGGCCGGACGCCTGCCTACAAGCAGGTCGACATCGACGAGAACGGCGAGATCCTGGGTCTGTTCTGAGCGGCTTGAGGCTGTCCTGTGGGCCCCGAGGGCCCCAGGGCGGTTGTTTCCGAGGCACTTCGAGGGACGCTCAAGGAATCCGAGGATCCCGTCGATAGCAGGCACTGCAGGCCCCTGGAGGGCCAGCTAATCCTTCCGGCGACCCAGCGCCGACCCTGCGAACGAATCCAATGCCTCGTCCTCACAAGCAGTCCGGCTTCACGCTCATCGAGCTGATGATCGTCATCGCGATCATCGCGATCGTCGCCGCCATCGCGATCCCCAAGCTGGTGAGCGCCCGCGTGTCGGCCAACGAGAACGCCACGATCTCGACCCTGAGGTCCATCGCGACAGCCCAGCAGAACATGATCTCGAGCGTCACCATCGACACCGATATCGACGGTGGTGGCGAGGCCGGATACTTCGGGGAGCTCTCCGGTGAGACGCCGGTTCGGGTCTGGTCGCAGGTGGGCACCGGCATCGGCGCCGCCGGGGACAGCGCGCAGCCGTCCTTCCTCTCCAAGCAGTTCGCCGTCTTCATCTCTGACGCCGGCGACGGCGTGATCGAGCGCAACGGCTACTACTTCAAGATGTTCCTGCCCGACAACAGCCCCAGCGCGCCGGTCGGCGGGCTCGCCGAGCGCGACACTGGCGGGTCGAAGCCGGGCCCCTACCCCGGGAGCGCCAACGCCGAGCTCATGTGGTGCTGCTATGCCTGGCCCAAGCAGATCAACCGCACGGGCCGTCGGGCGTTCATGATCAACGAGATCGGCGACGTGATCGCGACCAGGAACACCATCGATCAGACCGGTGGGGCCTACGACGGCCTGAACCGCACGCCCGAGTTCGACGCGGCCTTCTCTGCAGCGGACGACATGAGCTCGGACGTGGCGCTCGCCGCCGCCGGACTCACCGCCCAGGACGGGCTGATCTGGACGCCCGTGGGCAACTGAACGGCTAGCGCCGATCGAGGAGCCCGAGGCGACTCCTGGTCCACCCAAGGAGCGGCTTGAAGCTCAGGGCGATGGTCGCCCCGCCCTCGCCAGCCCGGTCCTGGAAGATCAGGTCGAGGACGAAGTCGTGGCTGAAGCGACGCAGCACGAACTCCGTGAGCAGCGACTCCCCCACGCGCAGGTCCCTGGAGTAGCGCGCCTCGACCTCCCACTTGGGGTCGATCAGCCAGCGGCCACCGACGCCGGCGGTCTCGTACAGCTCCGCGCGGTCGATGGCGCGCGCCTGGCCGTAGCTCACCTCGAACAGGTACTCGTCCGCAGGCCGCACCGCGAAGGTGCTCCGCGTGTAGGTCGTCTCCGTGTTCTCGAGGTCGTACCTGGCGTCGTGGAGGATCCCGATCAGGCCCTCGCCGCTCCCGTACCCGGTGATGTAGCGCCCGAGGGTGCCGACCTCCTTCAGATCCTCGCGGTCGCCTGAGCGGTCCTGCAGGAGGGTCGCCCGAACGTCGAGGTCGAAGGTCTCGAAGGTGTTCGGGCGCTGCCAGAGGGCACGCAGCCCGGCCTCGTAACGGTCGCCGTCGATCGGCTCCTCGGTCCTGTCGAAGGGAATGAGCTCCCCCCCCTGCTCCTCGTACCACAGGTCCGTGGAAGCCGAGACGCGGGGAGCCAGGGCGTGCAGGTAGCCGCTGTCCGTGACCTTGTGGAGGGTGGTCGAGAGCTCCATCCCCGCGATCGCCGCCCCTCGCAGCGGGTCCTCGCCAGCGTCGTCGAGGGACTCGGTCCACGCCGTCCCCCGGACCTCGGCGAACGGCGTGGCCTTGATGGCGCCGACGCCGGTCTGGACCGGAAGGGCGACCCGCTGGATGAGGTCCGCGCGCCCGGACTCGCCATCACCGATGCCCAGCTGCGCTCCGCCGGGCAGGTCGGAGAAGAGGTCCTGCTTGGCGACCCCCTCGCGGCGGCGGAAGTACCCCGCCTCGAAGGAGCCTCCGTAGAGCAGCGGAACGCCCGCCACATCCGCCACGGCACGCTCGCCTCGGTAGGCCAGGAAGGAGGGCAGCTCCTCCTTCTGACTCCGGAAGGAGTTGATGCGCTTCTGCGCACCCGCCGCGAGGTAATCCGCGCCGAAGGACTTCCGCCAGCGCACGAACGTGTCCCGCTGGTCGAAGCGCTGGTAGTCGTTCTCGTAGAACTCCGACTGCACCCCCGCGTCGGTCTGGGACGCCACGGCCACGTCGATCCACTCGCCACGTACGATCGGGTAGCGGCTCCTCACGTAGCCGAACACGCGCAGGGTGTCCCGCTCGCTCTCGGGGACCCGAACCGTGCCGCGGTCCATGCCGCTGTCCGGGATCCCGCCGACGAAGGCGTCGACGCGGAAGTCCTCACCGGGGTCGTCGCCCGGCTCGTGCTCGCGCAGGCTGAGCCCGAGGCCCAGGAGCGGGCCCCGGTCCCACAGGTAGCTCGCGGAGGTGTCCCACTTACCCTCGATCTTGTCGGGGTTCATGCCGATCCGCTCGCCGATCCACGAGCCAACCCCGCCCACGTCGAAGCGGAACGCCGCCCCCAGCGTGGCTCCGAAGCGCGCCGTCTGGGCCACCGCGATGTCACTGAGAGGAGTGACCTCCCCAGCCTCGTCCTCGAAGCCCTCGACGCCGAACTCCTCGTCGAGGACGACGTTGCCGATGGACGGGAGGGGCATCCCGAAGCCTCCCTCGAACTTGATCCGGTTCCCGCGGGCCGCGAAGCGCCAGCGGCCATCGTCCCGGGGTGACAGAGAGAACTTCCTCGTCCGGACGACGAAGTGCGGGCGCTCGTGGCTGCAGGTCGTGAGCGTCGCACCGTTCGCGACGAGCGCGCCGGCCTCGTCCGACTCGAGGCGATCGGTCCGGATGCGAAGAGGGACGTCACTCCCCCGGGTCTCCAGCGGGTAGGAGAGCTCGAAGCCCTCGGCCCACGCCGCGGCCCTGGGCAGATCGATGTAGACCCGATCACCCGTCGCGGAGCGGCTGTCGCCGCGCAGGACCTCGAAGCCTCCCTCGATGTAGAGGGATCGGATGTACTGCCCGAACTCGCGGGTCTGGAGCTCGAAGAGCAGCTCGGCCAGGAAGTTGGGCTTGGCCGACGGGCCGGGCGCCACCGGCGCGTCGGTCACGGGCTCGGGAATACCGCGATAGGCGGCGTCCCCACGCGCCTTCCAGCGGGCCCGATCGAGGAAGAGCGCCACGAAGTCCGCCCGGGCGCTGTCCTCACCGGAGGTGAAGGACGGCGCGTTGATAGTCACCAGGACCTCGTCGCCCACGGGCTGCGACTCGATGCTGGCGAACTCGACCTCCTGGGGCGTCGAGGTCGCGTCCGCCTGGCTACGGATCAGGCCGCGTCCTGTCTCGAGGAGGTAGTCGACGAGGTCGACCTCGATGTACTCCGCGGCGACCTCGAAGCCAGCCACGCGCAGGATGGCGGGCTTCCCCTCGAGGCGCAGTCGGTCACCGTCGAACTCGCCGACGTCGCCCTTGAGGAGCCGGCCGTTGCCCAGGGAGAGCTCGAACCCGACCAGCTCCACGTCGTCGTCCTCCTGGGGGGCGGGCACGGGCTCGAAGGGACCGATCGTGCGATTCGGTGCCCCCGTGGCCGGGGCATCCTCTCCGATGCCGCCCAGGGGGAACTCGATGCGGCGCGCCTTGATCGAGACCTCCTGGCCCTCGTCGTTCACCCCGGTCCCAAGGACGGGTGCGTCGCTCGTCCCGGCGAGCTGCGCCATCACGCGGGAGGCCTCCAGGTACTGTCCGGAGATCCTCGAGAGGCGAATCCCCCCGAACTCCATGAGCGGCTGGGATCCATTGAGCTCCAGGATCGGTTCCACGGCGCGCAGCTGGACGCGGGTGAAGTCCACGGAGCGGGCGGTGAGGACGTAGGGCTCATCCCGGTCGGGCAGCATGCCCCGGGCCCGCACGCGTTTTCCGGGGTCGGCGCCGAGCTGGCCGCGCTGCCCGTCCACGAGCAGGAAGCGGTCGCCCCGCCCCTGAATCGGCGGACGGCTCGGGTCCATCATGAAGGAGGTCTCCACCTTCCCCGTCGCGATGAGCGAGGAGCCGATGAGCGCGGCGTCCCGATCCTCGGCGGTCATCACCGCCTGGGACCCCACCACACCGTCCACCTCCAGCCGGTCCGCCGAGAGGTCAGCGGTCACGCCCGCCGCCTCGTAGTGCGCTCGCGTCACCTCGTCAGCGACCACGGTGAAGGGCGCGCGCTGGTCCGCCTCCCTCCCCCCGCGCTTCAGCGTGGCGGAGGCCGCCTCCATGCTCCACATGGCCAGGAGCTCGACGGGGCCCTCGGGCGCGAGGCTCTGGATCGTGGCTCGGACGTCACCCTCCGCGCGCACCTCCGAAGGCTTCGACTGGTCGACGGCGACCTCGGTGCCCGCCTCACCGAGCATCACCCCATCCACCCAGATCTTCTCTGCCGAGAACCTCGAGCGCTCGAGCCCGCTCTCGAGCTGGAGCTCTCGGACGCCCAGGACCTCGAACTGGAAGGGCGTCGTGGCGCCGCCGTCGTTCGCCCCTCGGCGCCCCATGAGCTGGTCGCAGTCGAGTCGCCACACTCCATCCGTTCCACGGAGCTCGGCCTCCGCTTGACCGCGGGCGGTGAAGGCCTCCTGCGACACGTTCATGGAGGTGGCGCGGACCGTGCCCGTGCTCACCCCCGCCACGCTCTCGGCGACATCCCGGAGGCTCTCGCCTTCGGGGAGGAGGTTGAGCACGACCGGGTCCTCCTCGGCACCGACCAGGTCGATGACCCCACCGCCGGTCAAGGTCGCCGCCGCGGCGCGTGCCTCGCCCCAGAGGGACTGGTACAGCACGCTCCCGGTGGCCGAGAGGGTCTCCGCGGCGAGGTCGACGTCCCGGACCTTCTCCGCATAGACCCGGTGCGGCTCTTCCCCGAGCGCCTCGGCCTCGAAGCCCCGGGCCTCATCGATGAACCAGCTCTCGCCTTCCATACGCGCCGTCAACCCGCCGCGCGCCTCTGCGCGGAACGTCCCATCCTCGCGCCGCGCACGAACGACGGAGGGGCCCTCCGCCGTGAGGAGCACGCCTCCCGCCTCACGGTAGGTCGCGAGCACGGACTCGGACTCGAGCTCGCCCTCGACCGAGACCGCCCGGACCGAACCGCTGAGGAGCACGGTGGCCCCCGAGCGATCGGCCAGCGCGCGACCGCGGGCCTCGTTCTGAAAGCTGATGGTCCCCCCGCGGTCCGACGCCTCGAGCGTCCCCGGTCCCAGGAAGACGAACTGCTGGGCGTCGGACTCCCCGTCGAGGTCAGCCGTCACGGGCCCCTCTCCGGTCAACTCGAGCCTGAGCTCCTCGTCTGGGGCCTCGACCACGTAGGCGACGCTCGGCTCACCTCGGAGGATGACGCGACGGGGCCGCGCCCCCTCGAACTCGATACGTCCGTCCTGACCGCGGAAGCGATCCCGACCCCGACGGACCTCGATCCCCCCGCCGGCCCGGGCATCGAGGACCCGGTTGGGACTCTCCTCACCGCCGAGCTCCACGTCCACGTCGACGTACCCCGCCTCGACCGCGATCGAGTCTCCATCCGCCATCACACCGGATGCGTCGCCGAAGACGAGCAAGACCCCGCCCTCGGCGCGGACGCGGATCACGCGCTGGTCGGTCCCGTCGACATCGGGGCTCGACACGATGTTGAGCTGGCCGCCGTCCTTGGAGCGAATGCGGGCTGAGCGCTCATCACCGAGCTCCAGGGTGACATCCGCGCCTCCCTCGAAGGAGAGGCTCCCGATCGTCCCGAGCCCGACGAGCCCCCGGCCCGTCCCGCGGATATCCCGGGAGGTGAAGGTGACGAGGTCGTCGTCCACCGAGCGAAGCTCGTCGAGGGCCAGCTTCGCGTCCAGCCGTACCGCCTCGAGGGTGAGCGGGGCGAGGGGCGTGTTCATCAGCTGCTCGACGACGACGCCCTCCAGCTGGACGTTGATCTCCTCGTCGAACTCCAGGCCGAGATCGTCGGAGACCAGCTGGAGGTAGCCCTTCTGCGCCTCGATGCTGCTGCTCCTCGGCTCCTCGGCGCGGGGTGCGCCGTTGACGACGAAGGAGTCCACCTGGACCCCCGTGAGCTCGTACTCGGTGCCCTGCTCGTCGATGGGCTGCATGTCCGTGGTGACCAGGACGATGCGAGGCTCGCCCGGACGGCGAGGCGGCAGATTCGTTCGCTGGGCCCCGCTGGTGATCGCGCGCTCACCGGCGAGGAGCGTGCCCTGGTCATCCTCGGGGGCCTCCGGGGTCGCCGGAGTGGCGGGCTCCCCCTCGTCGGCCGCGGACGGGGGCACGAAGGGCGGAATCGTGGTCTCCGTCGGTCGATCGACGCCCCTCAGGCCCGCGCGATCGGAGTCCGACCTCAACCGCTCGGTCTCCAGGTACCAGAGCAGCGAGGCGCCCACGCCGAAGACGAGGACAAAGATGATCAGCCGGCGCACGACTGGTTCAGATCCCGACCTCGATCAGGTCCTGGACATCGAGGAGGCCCACCGGCCGCCCCTCGGCGTCGATGACGGGCGCGTTGTCGATGCGGTTCTCTCGCAGGAGCCTGTGGGCATCCACCGCGAGGTCTCCGGGCGCGAGGACCTTCGGCTCGCTGGCCATGAAGTCATCGATCGGACGCTCGAGGTGCCCGAAGTCCCCGCGCTCCAGGAGCCGGCGCAGGTCGCCGTCGGTGAAGATGCCGGCGAGGCAGCCGGCGTCGTCGACCACGAGGGAGGCACCCGGGCGGCCCGGCGTCTTCGAGGTCTGGATGAGGGCGTCCGCGACGCTGGTCCCGGCGTCGACGAGGGGCAGGCTCTCGCCCTTCCGCATGACCTCGTCCACCCGGAGCAGGCTCCGGCCGAGGCTGCCCCCCGGATGGAAGATCGCATAGTCGCGGGGCCCGAAGTCCCGCTCCTCGAGGACCGCCATGGCGAGCGCGTCGCCGAGGGCGAGCATCACCGTCGTGCTGGCGGTGGGCGCGAGCTGCATGGGGCACGCCTCCTCCACCCGCCCGATCTCCAGGAGGCAGTCGGCGTAGCGCCCCAGGGTCGAGTCCCCGCGTCCGGTCAGCCCGATCAGCGGGACGCCCAGCTTGCGCACGGCCCCCATGACCATGTTCACCTCGGCGGTCTCTCCCGAGTTGGACATGGCGAGGACGACGTCCCCCTGTCGCACGCGGCCGAGGTCCCCGTGGAGGGCCTCTGCGGGGTGGAGGAAGAAGGAGGGCGTCCCCGTGCTCGCGAGGGTCGCGGAGATCTTCTGGCCGATCAGTCCGGCCTTGCCCATGCCCGTCACGACCACCTGGCCCCGGCACCCAAGGACCATCGCCACGGCCGCGCCGAAGGCGTCGCCGGAGCCTCCGACGTCCCCGCCCAGACGCTCTCCGAGCCTGGCAATCGCCTCGGCTTCCTGTCGGAGCACCTCGGCGCCGCGCGCCGAGGGCGCCCTCTGATCATCCTGCGTCATGCGGCGTTCGGGCATGGGGCCCGGGCGCGGCATCCAAGGGGGAGGCCACGGGGCACGATTCTACGGACGAGACAAGACGCGGGACAAGAACAGGAGGAACCTCGTTCGTCGCTTCGTGTTGACTAGGGAGGCTGGCCACAGAACCCAATGGCGGGTGGCGGAAGCGCCGCCCCCCATCCGATGAAGACGCCAGGGGAGCACCCCGAAGACACCATGCCCATGACGACCAACCGAGGAGCAGGCCGGAGCGCCGCGCTGGGCACCACCCTGCGCCTGGGCGCCACCCTCCTGGCGCTGTGCCCGGTGGCCCTCACAGCGGCGGCGCCCCAGCAGGACCGGGGCCGAGCCCTCGAGCAGATGTTGCGGCGCTTCGACGAGAACCTGGACGGGAAGATCGATCGGGACGAGTACCCGCGACCCCCCCGGAGCTTCCGGCGCTTCGACCGCAACGGTGACGGCTTCATCTCGCGGGAGGACCTCCGGCCCGCTGACGAGCCCGCCCCCCCCACGGTGACCACGGCGGAGCAGCGCCCGCCGACCGACGAGGAGATCGAGTTCTTCGAGACCCGGGTCCGGCCCGTCCTCGCCGAGGCCTGCTACTCCTGCCACGCGGAGACCTCCCCGCGGATCCGTGCCCGGCTGAAGGTGGACTCGCGCGCCGCGCTCCTCGAGGGCGGCGTATCGGGTCCCGCGCTGGTCCCCGGCGACGTGGAGGGCTCCGCGCTGATCGAGGCGGTCCGCTACGAGGACCTCACCTTCGCCATGCCCCCCAGCGGCAAGCTGGACGACGACCAGATCCGTGACCTGGAGCGCTGGGTCGCCATGGGAGCCCCCTGGCCCGAGGGGCCGGAGCCCTCGATGACCATGGTCTCCGTGCGCGATACCGCCGGCGGGGAGTCCCTCGAGCGCGAGATCGACATGGAGGCGGCCCGCGAATTCTGGTCCTTCCAGCCGGTCACGCGACCGGAGGCCCCCCGGCTCGACGGCGATCGCTGGTCCTGGACCGAGGTGGACCGCTTCCTGCGCGCCGCCATGGAAGAGAAGGGCGTGCGCCCGGTCGGAGACGCCGACCGGCTGACCTGGCTCCGGCGTGTCACCTTCGACCTGACCGGGCTCGCCCCGACGCCCGAGGAACAGGAGGCCTTCGAGCGCGACCGATCCTCCGACGCCCACGAGAAGGTGGTCGACCGGCTCCTCGAGTCCACGGCCTTCGGTGAGCGGTTCGGCCGCCACTGGCTGGACGTGGCCCGCTTCGCGGAGTCCAGCGGGATGGAGAGCAACGTGCTCTACCCCCATGCCTGGCGTTACCGCGACTTCGTCGTGGACGCCATGAACGAGGACCTGCCCTTCAACGAGTTCCTGAAGAAGCAGCTCGCCGGGGACCTCCTCGACGCCTCGAGCCCCGACGAGCGCGCCGAGAACCTGGTGGCCACGGGCTACCTCGCGCTGGGCCCAAAGAGCCATAACAGTCGAGACCCCAGGGAGTTCAGTCTGAACCTGGTGGACGAGCAGATCGACGCCATGTCCCAGGGGATGCTCGGGCTGACGGTGTCCTGCGCCCGCTGTCATGACCACAAGTTCGACCCCATTCCCATCGAGGACTACTACGCCCTCGCCGGCATCTTCCTGAGCACGGAGACCCACTTCGGCACCTACCCGGGCCCCGGGAACAACCACACGTCCGAGCTGCTCCCGCTCCCGGCCGGCGCTGACCTCCCCAACGGGCCCACGCTGAGCCCCGAGCTCCAACGCACCCTCGAGCGCCTCGTGCGGCGGCTCGAGCCCGAGCCTGCGCCGCCCATGAGCGGGGGATCCCGCATGCCACGTGGTCAGCTGACCGCGGACGAGCGCGC
>CAZEFP010000002.1:0-32793 GCA_964511565.1 uncultured Planctomycetaceae bacterium | reverse complement strand
GCGCCATGCTCGGCGGCGCCATGGCCTCGTGGATGACCGCGACCATCGCGGGGATGTTCCTTTGAGCCAGGGGGCTGCCGCAGATCCGGGGAGCCCCGCGGCCCTCGCGGAGGGCCTGGCGGGTGAGCTGGACCGCGCCCTCCAGGCGGCAGGAGCCCCCCGCCCGAGGGTGGCGCTCGTCCTGGGTTCGGGCCTCGGCGCGTTCGCCGACGGCCTCGAGAACGCGACGGCGGTGCCCTTCGAGGTGCTCCCCTCCATGCCGTCCAGCACGGTGCCCGGACACGCCGGGCGCTTCGTGGCCGGTGAGGTCGGGGACGTGCCCGTGCTCTGCCAGCAGGGGCGCGTGCACCTCTATGAGGGGCACAGCGCGGAGGTCGTCACGCGGGCGGTGCGGGCGCTCCCTGCCCTCGGCGTCCGGTCGGTCCTGCTGACCAACGCCGCGGGAGGCCTCGCTCCCGGCTGGCCGGTGCCGTGCCTGATGCGCATCCGAGACCACCTGAACATGCAGGGCGTCGTGCCGCCGATCGACGGTCGCGGGCGCCAGGCGCAGGTCTACGACGCCGCGGTCGGGGAGGCGCTCACGGCCGCCGGCGAGGAGCACGGCATCGACCTCAGGGAGGGCGTGTACGCGGGGCTCGCGGGGCCGACCTACGAGACGGCGGCGGAGATCCGGATGCTCGACCGAGCGGGCGCCCAGGCCGTGGGGATGAGCACGGTGCTGGAGGCCAAGGCCGCGGCGGGTGCCGGCCTCAGGGTCGGCGCCGTGTCCTGCATCACCAACCCCGCGGCGGGGATCGCCGTCGCTCCCCTGCATCACGATGAGGTGGTGGAGGCGGGCAAGCAGATCGCGGGCGACTTCGCACGCCTGCTGGGCGCGGCCATCCCGGCCATCGGCGCTCTCTGAGCGGAGCCTCGGACCGGGACCTCCCGATTCCGCCGTCCGCCCCCGGGAGCCCGGTCGCGGACGGTCCTATGATCCCCGGGTCCGGCTCCGTCACGCTTCCAACTCCGGACCAACGCTCCGCTCATGTTCACGCAGACCTGGCGCCGCCACTGGGGCCTCGATGAGGACCCGTTCGTCCAGCAGGACGCCGACAAGGACCCGGTCCTCCCCAGGGTCCCGCCCGAGGCTGTCCACTCGTCCTTCGATCGGCTCTTCGGCGACCCCCGGATGCCCGGTCCGGGCGTGGTCTTCGGGGAGAAGGGGAGCGGCAAGAGCGGCCTCCGGCTGGCCATGCGTCGTCGCCTCGAGGGCGAGGACTCGGCGGCCTTCCTGGTCGAGTACACGGAGTTCGATGCGTTTCTGAACGAGGCGCGCAAGGCCGACCGGCTCCCGCCCCACGGGGCCAAGACGCCCCGCCGCGTGGTGGAGCGCTTCGGCCTCGCGGATCACCTGGACGCCATCCTCAGCCTGGGGGTCTCGCGGCTCTGCCACGAGATCGCGGACGGCGCTCACCCGCGCGCGCGGAGCCTCGTCCCCAAGCAGAAGGCGACGCTCCTGGCGCTGGCGGCGCTCTTCTCCAGGAGCGACGAGCTCTCCGGCGTCGAGCTCCACGGCGCGCTGCGCCGCGCCATCCGCGCCCGCCGGCCGCTGGCGTTCTTCCGCCGCGGAGCGCAGCTGCTCCTGGTGCTCCTGGGCTCGCTGCTGCTCGTCGATGCTCACTTCGACCTGCCCCTGGACCTGAGCGCGATCCCGCGCCCCGCGGCGGAGACCCAGACGGTGCTCGGGCTCGGGCTGCTGGGCGCGGCGGGCCTCTGGATGGCGGTCCGGCGGCTCTGGCTGCGGGGGCGCGCCAGCGTGGCGATCCGCGCCATCCGGGTCGTCCCCCGGGACCCCGAGCCCCTCGCCCGCCTCCTGCAGATCGTTCCCGCCAGCATCCGCAGGGACCTGGCCCTGCCGGATGGGAGCTCGGTGGGCTCGCGGCTCGTCCTGCTGCAGCGCTTCGTGGCGATCCTGCGCGAGCTCGGCAAGGACAGCTTCTACGTGCTCATGGACCGCGTGGACGAGGCGACCATGCTCTCCGGCCGCGCCGAGCTCATGCGCCCGTTCGTCGAGCCACTCCTCGAGCATCGCCTGCTGCAGTTCGAGGGGCTGGCCCTGAAGATGTTCCTCCCGATCGAGCTGTCGCGGCTGTACCTGGGCGCCTCGCCGGAGGAGCTGAAGAGCATGCGGCTCGACAAGGCCAACACGATCCCCGAGCTCCGCTGGACCGGTCAGGAGCTGGCGCAGGTGGCCTCCCAGCGGCTCAGGGCGGTCCGCTCGGCGGAGGTCGGCGACGACCAGCCGGGGGCGCGGCTGCAAGACTACTTCGACGACGACATCACGGCAGAGGAGCTGCGCAGCACCCTGGCGGAGCTTGGGACCCCGAGGCTCGCCTTCGGTTTCCTCGGCGCCGTGCTCGCGGAGCACGCCCGCGACCTCGCCGATGAGATGGAGGGGGACAGCGCGGAGTGGCGAGTTCCCCGGCGTCGGTTCGACCTCTTGCGGGCGAGCTGGCAGGATCGGGCCAGGGGACTGCGTCGCGCGCTCAACTGACGTGATGTCGGCGCGGTGAGGCGCGCAGTTCCGGGCGCTTTTTGGACCCAGATTCCGCAGTGGTGAGGAAACTACCCTCTCCTCCATGCGCTCCCTCTTCCCCGCCCTCCAGCACCGCACCCTGCTGCTCGTCCTCCTCGGTGCGCTGGCCGTCTCCGCCATCACGGTGTTCGCGGTGACCGTGCGGCGCGGTGAGGCCGAAGAGCCGGCGGAGCCCGAGCCCACCGGCCCGCCGGTCTTCGTCACCGGCGGCACCCCGGCGCAGTAGGGGAGTCCAGGGAGGGCGGACCCGGGGTGAACGCGAAGGTGGCGGCCACCCCGCGGGGCAGCCGCCACCTCCATGGAGCTCGACGCCGCCCGGATCGGACGCCGTGAGCGGGGGCGCTCGGCGGGTTCGCCTCAGCCGGGGAAGGGCTCCTCTTCGTCCACTCGGGCCTCCTCGGAGACCGGGGCGGGCGCGATCTGGATCAGGTTCGAGGCGATGTTCTCGAGGTCGTCGAGGGAGTCCTCGGGGCCGCCTGCCGACGGCGCCATGGAGATCGTGGGCAGGGGCGTGAGGCCCTCCTCGATCTGCGGGGGGGCCGGGAGACCGCCGGAGGGCGCGGGCTGGATGAGCTTGTCGGGTTCGGTCTGGCCGTACGCCGCCGTGAGTTCGTCGACGCCGCCACGGACCTCTCCGGCGCGGGCCTGGAGGGTGGCGATGTGGCTGAGCACCTTGCGGCGCTCCATGAGCGCGTCGACGATCTCCTGCAGCCGGATGCCGATGGACTCCTCCCGGGCCTCGAGGCGCTCGGCCATGGCGTCGACGGCGAAGTCGGCGTAGCGCGAGACCAGGTGGCGGTGCGCCCGCTGGATGGTCTCCATGAAGAAGCGGCTCTTGAACAGGTCGAGCTCACGGCGGATGGCGCGCCGGGCGTCCTCTCCGAGCCGCCGGGTCTTGCGGTCCACGGGGATCCTCGCGGCCGGGTTGGCCGCGTCCCCGAAGAGGCGCTCGCGGCACTTGGCCTGGGAGCGGAAGAGCAGCCAGTCGATCACGCTGCGCTTCACCGGGACCCGCTCCACGGCGACCGGGGCGGTGACGTGGCCGAGGGCGGCGTCCTTGCTCATGGCCCCGAGGGACTCGAGCCCCAGCTCGCCGAGGTCGATCTCGGCGGCGTGCAGATCGGCGCCGATGTTGCTCGGGAGCAGCAGCCCCGCCGTCCCCGGCTGCACCTCGTCCTCGAGGGTCTCGGCGACGAAGCCGGTCAGCTCGGTCTCGAAGCGGGTGAGGCGCGGGATGAGGTCGTCGTTGATCAGCGACTCGAAGCTGGCGTCGGAGAGGAACCACTGATCGACCAGGCGATCGAGCTCCTTCACGGTCTCCTGGCTGGAGACGTGGGCCCGCTCGCGAATGGAGGGCGCGAGCTTCTCGTCGAGCTCCCGGAAGGCGCTGCGCCAGTCGAAAGCCCCCAGCCGATGGACGGCGTGGCGGCGGCGCTGCTGCTCCTGACGCTGGGCGTCGAGGGCGTCGGCGTGGTCCCGGAGGGCCGCGATGGACGGGTCCTCGCAGGCCTCTTCGAGATCCTCTAGCAGACCCGAGGCGCGACGCAGACTGTCCCCGAGGAAGGCCACGAGGTAGTCCGTGCTGTTCAGGTACTCGGTCAGGTCCTCGAGGAACGCGTCGAAGTTCGCCTGGCCGCGCACGGGGACCTCGGGCGACTCGTCGGAGGACTCGCTGAGGCGGTGGCTGGCCGCCCGGAGCAGGTCCACCGGGTAGATCTTCAGTCGCCCGTCGTCGGCGGCGCGCTTGAGGGGCGCGCGCATGGCGAGGCTCTCGAACGCGTCGATGATGCGGAGGGGGTCCTCCTGCTCGAGGCTCGGGACCAGGGTCCCGTCGGGGGAGAGGTCGCTCTTGGTGGTGTCGAGGTTCACCACGAGGAAGATCCGGCTGAAGAGCTCCAGCAGGTCCTCGAACTCCTCGAACACCTGCTCGAGGAACAGGTTGTCGGACTTCACCACGAAGATGGCGCAGGACGCGGAGTCGCGGAACTCCTTGGTCATGCGGTCGTAGCCGAACTTCATCCGGCTGTAGAGACCGGGGGTGTCCACCAGCACCGCGCCCGACTGGGCGAGGTCGCCCGCGGGGAGCCGCACGTCGACCTTGCGGATCGCGTCCTGGTAGTGGCGCGAGGGATCGAACTCGATCTCCGCCGCCTCCGACTCACGGAGCTTCGCTGCGAGCTCCTCGTGGGCCCCGTTCACATGCCCGTAGAGCGCCGACGGATCGGTGAACCGCTCCATCTCCCCGCTGTAGCGCGAGACGTAGAAGACGCGCTCCTCCGCGTGGGAGAGGTACACCATGCAGGGGTAGGCCGGCAGGCTCGACACCTCGCTGACGTAGGTGCCTGCGAGGGCGTTCATGAGCGTCGACTTGCCGCTCTTCAGGGGCCCGAAGAGCAGGACGTAGGCCTGCTGCTCGGCGACCTTGTCGACGAGGCCCTGGATGCGGTGTTGGAGGTCGAGGAGTTCGGCTCGAACCTCGGGGATCCCGAGGTCCTCTTTCGCCTCCGTCAGCGCGGCGTTGGCCTCGCTGATGGGCGTGAGGAGCGGTCGGACCGTGGTGTCGAAGGCCTCGCAGAACTGGCTGAGCAGTGTGCGCATGGCGGCGTCCTGTTGGGGTGCGGTGATGGAGGGGCGTGCGTGTCCCTCCGTCCCCACTATAGGTACGCGAAAGAGGAATCCAAAGGCTGGCGGGACGGTCCGCCCCTCGCCGCCTCAGCGCACTACACTTGGCGCCATGCCGAGCCCCGAGGGATCCCCTGGAGACGACCCGCGCCAGTCGGTGCGAGCCATCGCCCGCCGCGCCGCGCGCCGTGCGATGACCCAGGCGAGCGGGCCCGCGGTCTCCACGGGCGCGGTGGCGCTGGAGTCCATGGGCGCGAGGGACGCTGCGCCGGCCGAGTCCGAGGAGCGTGAGCTCGTGGGTGAGGGGCTGGTTCGGGCCGCCCCGGAAGGCTCCGAGCTCGTGATCCCGCCCCGCGCGCGCATCACGCCCATGGCGAGGGACCTTGCTTTTCAGAAGGGCGTGACCTTCGTCACGGGGCGCTCGGCCGAGCCCCTCGCGCCGGTGGCCAGCGACGCCCGTCGGCCGGCGCGGATCGCGGTCGCGAGCGACCACGGCGGCTTCGAGCTCAAGGCGCAGCTCATCCCGCTCCTGAAGGAGATGGGGGAGCGCCCCGTGGACCTGGGCCCCGACTCGGCCAAGGTCTCCGTGGACTACCCCGACTACGCCAGCCTCGTGGCGCGCGAGGTCTCCGAGGGCAGAGTGCACCTGGGGATCATCGTCGACGGTGCGGGGATCGGCTCGGCCATGGTGGCGAACAAGGTCCCAGGCGTCCTCGCTGCGAACTGCTGGAACGCCGCCGCCGCGCGCAACGCGCGGGAGCACAACCACGCCAACGTGCTCACGCTGGGGTCGGGGCACCTCGATCTCGCGGGGGCGCGAGAGGTGCTCGCAGCGTTCCTCTCCACCCCGGTCGGGGAGGGCCGGCACGCCCGGCGGAACCACAAGACGCTGGAGGTGGAGGCCGCGCACCTGCGGGCCCGTCAGCTGGCGAGAGCCTTCGATGAGGAACGGGGCTGAGCCCGCGATTCGATGATTGAACCCACACACAACAGCCTGGATCCCACGGCGCTGGAGGACCTGCTGGCGGAGATCGGGGCTCGGTTGCTCGCCGGGGAGCGACTCCACGGCTCGGGCTCCTCCTTCTCCCTCCAGGTCGACCTCGCGGCGGCGGCGCGTCCGCTGGTGGCGGCCGGAGCCTGCCGGCTCGGGGTCTGCTCCTCCGTGGCGCCCGGGGACGGGAGCGCTCGCTGCCCGGATCCGTCCCGGCTCGGCGACATCGCGAGCTCCATCGATCACACGTTGCTGAAGCCCGACGCCACCCAGGCGGAGATCGACCAGCTCTGCGCGGAGGCCATCGAGAACCGCTTCGCCTCGGTCTGCGTGAACTCCACCTGGGTCCGGCGCTGCGCGGAGATCCTCGAGGGCTCCGGGGTGCTCGTCTGCACCGTCGTCGGCTTCCCGCTCGGCGCCGCGCTCACCGAGGTCAAGAGCTACGAGGCGCGCCGCGCCATCGAGGACGGCGCCTGCGAGGTGGACATGGTCCTCAACGTCGGCGCCATGAAGTCCGGGTTGCTGGAGGCGGTCCAGGGGGACGTGGCGGCCGTCGCGGCGACCTGTCACGGTCTGGGGGCGCGCCTGAAGGTGATCCTCGAGACGTGCCTGCTCACCAAGGACGAGATCGTCCGAGCCAGTGAGATCTGCAAGGCGGCCGGGGCGGACTTCGTGAAGACGTCGACGGGCTTCAGCAGCGGCGGCGCCACGGTCGAGGACGTCTCGCTCATGCGGCGGGCGGTGGGGCCGGTGGTCGGGGGCAAGGCCTCGGGCGGGGTCCGTGACGCCGCTGCGGCGCGGGCCATGCTGGAGGCCGGCGCCACCAGGATCGGCGCCTCCGCCTCGGTTGCGATCGCCCAGGGAACCCCCGCAGCGGCGGGCTCGGGCTACTGAGTCGGCAACCTACCTAGAGTTTCGGATCGTCCGCCGAGGGCGAGACGATCCGATGAATGAGGAGCTGCTGGGCGATGGCGGCGGCGTCCGAGTCGCCTCGATTCGCCCCGTGGTCCACCTCGACCCCCTCGATGCCCTCGGTCTCCGTGGCGACCTGGCTCAGGAGGACCACGTCGAGGACCCGATCGGCGAGGGGGCGGCCCGGTGTCTCCTGGAGGACGAACTCGGCCACCCCGTTGCGTACCTCGTCCTTGTGGATCTCGAGCCTCGAAGCCGGCCGGACGGTACGGAGGATCGCACTATGTGGCCCGTTACGCCATTCAGATCGAGCGAAGAGGCCCCTCAGGTGTCCCCCGTCCAGGCTCCGGAGCCGGAACTCGAGGACCCGGATCCCGGGGGCTTCCAGGTCCGGCCTGGGCGTCCAGATGACGCCGCCCCGGTGGGCCTCCAGTGCCTGCGCTCGCCCCCGCCAGTAGGAGGGTTCCAGGAGCAGGGGGTGAAGGGATCTCGCGGCGCTCATCGCGCGGGCGAAGCGCCCTTCCCCGGGGAGTCGAACGGTGAATCGAGCAACTTTCGGCGCCCGGTGTCGGTTCCGGGATCGGGCCCCTCCTCGGCGCCGCGCGAGCGGGACCCGAGCGCCTCGATTCGAGACGAATCCGGTGCGGAGTCTCCAGCCCGTAAGTCTTTCCTGCCCCTCGACTAAGCCCCTCCCGCACTGCTGGTCTGAGGGGCTCGGTCTGCCTACGATCGGTGCGACTCGATCGAATGAGAGTGGCGCCGCATCGCCGGGGACCCGCAAGGTCCCTCGCGCTGCTCGCCCATGTCGTCGGGGTCCCCTCTCCCCCCGACGTCCTCACGGACCCTCGTACATCCAGAACATGCGTTCCCACTCCTCGCGCCCCAACCGCCGTTCCCCGCTGCGGAGGCTTCGCAACCTCGGCATCGCGCTCACCGCCGGGGCCGGGCTCGCGGCGACCTCCCTGGCCGTTCAGGACGAGGCCGGAGCCGCGGCGTCGTCGGACCTGATCCTGCGCGCCAACAAGGTCATCGTGAGCCCCGGCAAGTCCGTGGACAACATGAGCCTGCTCGTCCGCGACGGACGGATCGTTGCCATGGGCAAGGACCTCGCGGCCCCGGAGGGTGCGGAGACCATCGAGGGCGAGGTCATCTGCGCGGCCTTCATCGACCCGTGGTCGGTGGCCGGCGTGGACCCCTCGTCCGCGCGATCGGACCGGGTGGACACGGCGTCCCGCGCCACCGACGCCCTCGACCCCTTCGGCCAGGACGAGGTGCTCGCGGACCTCGTGGAGTCCGGCGTCCTGATGATGCGGGTCGAGATCGGCCGCGCTGCGTCGGTCTCGGGCGTCGGGGCGGTCATCCGCGCCGACGGCGCGGAGCCGGTGCTCGCGGACGCAGCCCTTTCCGCGCGCCTCGACTCCCCGGGACTCGACCCCGTCTCCCGGGTCGGTCAGGTGGACCGGCTCGCCAGCGCGCTCGCTGGCGCCAAGAAGTACGCCGATGACGTGGCGGCCTACGAACGCGATCTCAAGAGCTGGGAGGAGGAGATCGCCAAGAAGGAGGAGGAGCTCAACGAGGACTTCAAGAAGGCCAAGAAGGCCCGAGACAAGAAGGTCAAGGAGGCCGAGGAGGAGGGCGAGGAGCTCAAGGAGAAGAAGTACAAGGAGGACAAGCGTCCCCGCCCGCCCAAGTTCGACGCCAAGAAGGCCTCCCTCGCCCGCGCCGTGGGCGGCGAGGTGCCGATGGTCATCCACGTCGAGCAGGCCCTCGAGCTCCGCGAGCTGCTCCGCGTGACCCGACCCTTCACGCGCATGCGCATGGTGATCGCCGGCGGCCGCTCGGCGCTGCTCTTCGCCGACGAGCTCGCCGAGCGGGGGATCCCCGTGATCGTCACGCCCAAGCCGAGTTCACCCGGTGGGGACGTCGGAGAGATGGACCCGGGCTTCGCGCTCGCGGGTGAGCTCTCCGCGCGCGGCGTCGAGGTCCTCATCGGCTCCGGCGCCACCTCGCCGGTGGCCTCGCGCGACCTGCCCCTGCTGGCCGCCGCGGCGGTCGGGCACGGCCTCGACCAGGACGCCGCCCTCCACGCCATCACCGCTGGCCCCGCGCGGGTCTTCGACCTCCAGTCGAAGGTCGGCACGGTCCGGCGCGGCCTGCACGCCGACCTGCTCGTCCTCAGCGGCGACCCGCTGTCCAGTTCAACCCGCGTCCTCGCGTCTATCTCGGGCGGAAAGGTCGTCCACCAGGCCGGCAACTGATTGCCGCAGCCGGAGCCATCAACATGCTGATTTCTTGCCTCATCGCCGCCGCGCCGCTCCTGGGCGCCACGGCCGCGGAAGATGCCTACGCCCTGCGAGCGAGCCACGTGCACGTCGGAGACGGGCAGGTCGTCCTGGACGCCTTCGTCGTCATCGAGGACGGCACCGTCAAGAGCGTCTCCAACAGCGCGCCGCGGGGCGTCCGCGTGGTCGAGGTCGACGGGCACATCGCCCCCGGCTTCATCGGCCTGCGCGAGACCATCGGCGCCGGCGGAGAGAACGAGGAGCGGACCCGGAAATCGACGCCCAACGCCGACCTCTCCTTCGCCTTCGACCCCACCAGCCCGTCCTGGCGCGGCCTCGTCGCCGAGGGCGTCACCACCGTCCTGATGCCGGCGGGCAGCTCCCAGATCGCCGGCGGCCAGGCGGCCATCGTGTCGCCGGCCGCGGGCAAGGTGCTGAAGCGCAACGCGGTGGTCACCCTCGGCCTCTCCCGCTCGTCCCTCGGCAGCTCGACCGCGCCCACCAGCTACGCGGGCCTGTACGCCCACCTCGGCGAGCAATTCGCCGCCGCCCAGGCCGGGAGCCCCCTCGCGGCGGCCAAGGCTGGCGAGGTGCCCGTGATGATGCGCGCGGTGACCCGCAGCGAGGTCGCTCGCGCCCTGGACTTCGCCGTCGCGCACGGCCTGAAGGGCGCGCTCCTGGGCGCCCCCGAGGCCGACGAACTGGTCGATGAGATCAAGGCCTCGGGGCTCGGGGTGGTCTTCGAGAGCAAGGCCGCGCCGGCGAGCTCGAAGGACGTGGTCAAGAGCGCGCTCGCGCTCGCCAAGGCCGAGGTGCCCTTCGCCTTCACCTCCGACGCCGCCAGCCAGGGGCCCCTCGGGATGCGGATGCAGGCGGCGGCTTGCATGCGCGCCGGACTGGACGCGGGCGCGGCCCTGCGGGCGATGACCGGCGACGCGGCTCGCATCGCCGGCGTGGGGGAGACCCACGGCACGATCGCCCCCGGCCGGGCCGCGGACCTCGTCGTCTGGAGCGGCCCGCCCACCGACCTCACCAGCCGAGTCCACTCCGTCTACGCGGGCGGCAACCTCGTTCACTCAGCCCACGCCCACGGAGCGCACCAGTGATGCTCACCAGCCTGATCCTCTCCGCCGCAGTCGCGGCCTCGGGTTCCAGCGTGCCGGCCGACGGCACCAGCTGGACGATCCACGCCGACAAGGTCTACACCTCCACCGGCAAGGTCCACGAGAGCGCCCTGATCGTGGTCGAGGGCGGCAAGATCCGCGCGATCACCCCGGGCGTCGAGGCCACCCGCGACGCGCTCCACGCACCGGTCGTCACCGCCGGGATGGTGGACGCCAGCGCCCGCCTGAACTCGGGCACCTCCTCGGTCGAGCAGTCCAGCGAGGTGACCCCCCTCGTGAGCGCGGAGTTCGGCCTGGACCTGTACTCGCCCGGCTGGGGCCGCCTCGCCCGTTCGGGGGTGACGAGCGCGTTCATCACCCCCCTCAACCAGAACTGCATCGGCGGGATGGGCACGGTGGTGAAGACCGCCGGGGACCGCTCGGTCAAGGCCCGCACCGTCGAGGGCGCCCCGATGCTCTGCGGCGCGATCGGCTCCCAGCCGAGCCAGCGCAACAGCTCGGCCTTCGGCCGCCCGACCTCCTTCTTCAACCGCCGCCCCACGACCCGCATGGGTGTGGAGTGGGAGTGGAGAAAGTCGTTCTTCGAGGCTGCCCAAGCCAAGGAGCCCGACGACTCGCAGAAGGTGCTCCTCGACGCGCTCGCCGGAAAGGTGGGTGTCTTCGTCCAGGCCTGGGCGACCCAGGACATCCGGACCGCGGTCTTCCTCAAGGAGGAGATGGCGCGCGAGGGCTTCGGCGAGATGCGCCTCGTGATCGACGCGGGCGCCGAGGCCTGGCGAGAGCCGGCGATGCTCGTCCGGACCAACACCGCGGTCATCCTGCCGCCTGTCCCCGCCCAGGGGCGCACCACCGACGGCGCGCTCATGTCCGTGGAGTGCGCCCGCGTGCTCCGCGACAACGGGATCTCCTTCGCGCTCTCCGGTCACGGCGGGTCGCCGCTGGACATCCAGGCCGGCCTCGCCATGCGCGGCGGCCTCACCCGGGAGCAGGCGCTCCGCGCGGTGACCCTCACTCCCGCCCAGCTGCTCGGCGTTGACGGCCGCGTGGGCTCCGTGGAGGCCGGCAAGGACGCCGACCTCATCCTCTGGAATGGTGAGCCCTTCGAGGCGACCACCCGGCCCGTCGGCGTCCTCGTCGGCGGACACCTCGCTCTCGATCCCCGCTGAGCGCTCCCGAACCGAACACGACCCCACCGGCCCGACCTTCGGACCACCCCCTCATCACGATGAAGTCTTCTCTCTCCCAACCTCTCCTGGCGCTCGGGGCGACGCTCCTCCTGGCGTCCTCCTCCGCCGCCGCTCCCCAGGTCGCCAAGACCGCCGTCAAGGCCGGGACCGTCATCACCCTCACCGGTGACGCCATCCCGGATGGCGTGATCGTCATCGAGGGCGGCCGCGTCACGGCCGTCGGCGCCGCGAGCGAGGTTCAGATCCCCTGGGACGCGACCGTCATCGATCAACCTGGGATGGTCGCCTTCCCCGGCTTCGTCGAGGCGCACGCCGCCCGCGGCATCGACCGTCCGAACGAGACCCTCGACGTGGCGCCCTTCCTCGACGTGAAGGACTCCATCGACCCGGTCAACTTCTACTTCGAGGAGGCGCTGCGTCAGGGGATCCTGACGATCAACGTCCAGCAGGGGAACGACACCGTCGTCGCCGGTCAGGGCATGGTGGTGAAGCCCTTCGGCATGACCGTCGAGCAGATGATGGTCAAGCCCCGGTCGGGCGTGAAGATCTCCGCCGCGCCCAAGCGCGGCAAGACCCGAGCGACCCAGGCCCAGGCGCTGCGGGGCGCTTTCGAGGACCTCCGCCGCTACCTCGAGGAGATGGTGCAGCGGAAGAAGGACGGCGACGACTTCGATCGCCGCGAGGCGCTCTACCAGGGCCGCGAGCTCGAAGGCGAGGCCGCCAAGGGCAAGCCCCTCGCCTGCTCCGGGTGGACCATCGAGGGCTTCGAGCGCGTCCCGCGCGGCGAGGTCGATGAGAAGCGCGAGCCGCTGCTCCGGATCGTCGAGGGCAAGCTCCCGGTGATCATGTGGTGCGCCTCGCCCATGGACGTGCACGCCGCCCTCCGGGTGGCCGAGGCCAACGGCTTCACGGGAACCATGACGCTGGCCCTCGCGCCCGCCTGCTGGAAGGCCGCGCCCAAGATCAAGGAGTCGGGCTGCCACGTGATCCTCGCGGGCCTCGAGGACGATGAGATCGACCCGATCACCGGCGAGTCCATCGAGACCTTCGTCCCGAAGGTCTTCCATGACGCCGGGATCCCCTTCGCCCTGATGTCCACGGGCGACTCGAATCGATCGCTCTGGTACCAGGCCGCCCGCTGCGTGGCCAACGGCATCCCGCGCGCGGACGCGCTGGCCGCGGTCACCACCACGCCGGCCAAGATCCTCGGTCTCACCGACCGTGTGGGCAAGCTGGCCAAGGGCACCGACGGCCACGTGGTGCTCTTCAGCGGCGACCCCCTCGACATCACCTCGGTGGTCGAGCACGTCATCCTCGACGGGGCTCACGTCTACGACCGGAGCAAGGACGTCCGCGTCAAGCAGCTCTTCGACGGCACGCGCCCCCCGGGCACGGCCTCGGACACCTCCGCACAGGAGGAGTGGCCGGGTGACGGCGACGGGCCCGAGGACGACGACGACGAGACCGAGAACAAAGGCTGATCCCTGCGGGTTCAAACCATGCACATGACCCCGAAACTACGAGCCGCCGCCCTGACGCTCGCGGCCCTCACGGCCGCGGCCTCCGCCGCCCCCTCCCCGGGTGACGCCGTCGTCATCAAGGCCGGCACGATCCACCTCGTCGAGGTGGGGGAGACCATCCGCGGCGGCGCCGTGCTGGTCGAGGACGGCAAGATCGTCGCGATCGGTCCGGCGGACACCATCGACGTCCCCGGGGGCGCGTCCATCGTGGACCACGGACCCGACGCGGTGATCGTCCCGGGCCTCGTGGCGGTGGACTCGAACTACACCCAGCAGACCGCGGGTCCCCGGACGGCGGACCCGACGCTCCTGGCCATCGATCAGTTCGACCCCTACACCCCGATCGTCTCCGCGCTGCGGAGCGGGATCACGACGGTCTACCTGCCCCCCGCCCGCGGTCGCCTGATCGCCGGCCAGGGCGCGGTGGTCAAGACCGGAGGGGGCAGCGCGGTGAGCGCCGACGAGCGCATCCTCAAGGAACGCAGCGGGATCCACGGCTCCATCTCCTCCGAGGCGCGCCGGACTCCCGGCTACTGGGAACCCCCCGTACCCGCCACGGTGGACGTTGGCCTCGGTGTCCCGCGGCCGCAGCTGCCCACCACCACCATGGGCGCGGTCCTCGCGGTGGACGAGCTCATGGCGCTGGCCGGAGGCGACGACGCCCTGGTCGCCGAGTACGGCGCCCAGGCCGGGCCCGCGCTCGCGGCGGCCATGACGGACGGGGCCACCTGGCGCATGGGGGCAGAGACCGCGGCCGAGGTGCAGGCCCTCCTCGAGCTCAAGCAGCGTCACGGGATGAACCTCGTCATCGACGGGGCCAGCCGTTCCGCGTCCATGGCCTCCGCGCTCGCCGAGGCCGGGGTGCCGGTCATCGCGGGCCCGGACTACAACGGCGGCAACAACTTCGGGAAGGGGGCGACCGCCGGGTGGCCTCGCTACGACACCATCTCTCGCCTCGCGGGCGAGGGGGTGCAGGTGGCCATCCGCGCCCCGAAGTCCCTCGGTGCACCGGACCTGCGCTTCGGCGCGGCGCTCGCCATGCGCGGGGGGCTCCCCCGCGGCGCGGCCCTCTCCGGCATCACGCTCAACGCTGCCAAGGTGCTGGGCGTGGACGATCGCGTGGGGAGCCTGGCCCCGGGTAAGGACGGCGACATGGTCGTCATGTCGGGCGATCCCATGTCGCTCAGCTCGAGCGTGCTGGCCACCTACGTCAACGGCGAGCTGGCCTGGTCCGCGGAGCTGGCTGGCTCCAAGCGCGAAGGCGCCAAGCCCAGCACCTCCGTGGTCATCAGCGTGGACGAGCTCTACGTGGGCGACGGGGTCGTCCACACCCCCGGCGAGGTCCTCGTCCGTGACGGCAAGATCGCGGAGGTCGCCGCCCGCGTGGGCCGGCCCGCCGGCGCCCGGGTCGTCCGGGGCGCCGCGGCCATGCCGGGCATGATCGACGCCTATGGTTACCTGGGCAACGGTGGAGGTCGGCGGGCGTTCTCCACGCGCTTCGACCTGACGCGAATGCTGGAGCCGGGTGACTACGCCGACCGGGAGGTCGCCAAGCGCGGCGTGACCTCGGTCAACCTGACCTCCCCGGACCGCGGCTCCGTGACGCCGTCCATCGCCTACAAGCCTGCGGCCGCCGACTTCGACGGCCTCGTCGTGGACCCGGTCGCCAGCGTGATGCTCCAGTGGGACTCGAGCATCATCACCCAGAGCGGCGCGAACGTCCGCGGGACGCTGAAGAAGGCGAAGGACTACGCCGCCAAGTGGAACAAGTACGAGGCCGACATGGCCAAGTGGACCCCGCCCGCCCCCGAGCCGGCCTCCGACAAGGAGAAGGACGGCGACGACGAGGAGAAGGCGGATGAAGGCGAGGAGAAGAAGGACGAGAAGAAGAAGAAGAAGAAGGAGCGCGACCCGGCGAAGCCGGTGACGGGCGTCTTCGAGGGCTCCTCGCCCAGCCTCGAAGGGTCCAAGGTCCGCCTTCGACTCCTCGAAGAGGCCGACGGATCCATCACGGGATCGATGCGGGCCTCCTACCTGGATGGCCTCCACGCCGTCACGGGTCGCCGGGATGGCTACGACGTCACCCTCGAGGTCGACCTCCTCGACGCGACCCTCGCCGTGACGCTCGCGCAGATCTTCTCCAACGACCCGCCGCCGAAGGGCGCCAAGAAGAAGTCGAAGGAGGAAGAGGAAGCGGACGCGAAGAAGCCGGTCGAGACCTACCTGCGCGGCGAGGCCAAGTGGGAAGGGGACCGGGTCGAGAGCCTCGACCTGACCCAGGTGTCCACCGAGTACAAGGTGGCCGCGCGCCCGGTGCGGATTCCGGAGAAGCCCGCGCGCGTGTCGACGCCCAAGGGCATGCCGAAGAAGCCGTCGATCGACCCGGACCTCGAGCCCATTCGCCGGGCGATGACCGGCGGGGCCGCGGTGATCGTGCGCGTCAACCGTGACGATCAGATCATCGACTGCGTCGATACCTTCGAGTCGTTCGGGATCCGCCCGATCCTCTTCGAGGCGCGCGACGCCTACAAGGTGGCCGACCGGATCGCGGGTCGGGTCAGCGGTGTCCTCGTGCCCCGCTCGCAGATGGCCATGACCGACAGCGCCGGCAACCCCACGAGCCGCCTCGGTGAGCTCTCGGCGGCCGGGATCCCCGTGGCGTTCATGAGCCAGGCCGAGGAGGGTGCTGCCGAGCTGGGCGTCATCGCAGCCCGCGCCGTGGCCATGGGGCTGTCGCCCTCGGCGGCGCTCCGTGCGCTGACCTCGGACGCCGCCCGCATGCTCTGCATCGAGGACCGCGTCGGGACCATCGCCCCCGGCAAGGACGCGGACATCATCGTCCTCGACGGGTCGCCCATGGAGGTCTCCTCCAACATCGAGCGGGTCTTCGTCAACGGGGCCGAGGTCCGCTGATCTCCATGCGCGCCACCTCCCTCGCCCGCACCGCCGCCTGCGCGTGGCTCACTGTCGCCTCCATGGCGTCGGCCTCCTTCGGGGCTGATGTCGGGGACAGCGGGTCCGCGGGCGCCGAGCGGGGGCTGGTGGTGCTCTGTGGCAAGGCGCTCGTGCTGCCCATGGAGGGGCAGCAGGTCATCGACAACGCCGCCGTCATCGTCGAGGGCGGCAAGATCGTCCGGGTCGCGCCGCGGAGCGAGGTGGACCTCGAGGCGCTCGGCGAGACGCATGAGGTGCTCGACCGCTCGGGGGACTGGGTCTCCCCCGGCCTGATCGACCTCCACAGCCACGTCGCGGGCCGGAGCTTCTTCACGAACGACCTGAACGACATGGTCTACCTGACCAACCCGGGCATCCGGGCGTTCACGTCGGTGGTGCCGGGGAACTCGGACTTCGTGGTGGGCAAGGCCGCGGGCGTGACGAGCGTGCTCTACATCCCCGGGTCGGGCACCAACATCGGCGGGCACGGGGTCCTCCTCAAGACGGGCTTCGACAACTACGAGCGGATGGAGATCCGCAACCCGGGCTCGCTGAAGCTGGCCCAGGCGGGGAACCCGGAGAGCTACCTCTCCGGGGTCGGGCGCTCCTTCATGAACTGGAACACCCGCAACACGATCGAGCGGGGCATCGCCTACGCCAAGCGCTGGGAGGCCTTCAGCAACGGCGACGGGCCGCGTCCGAAGGTGGACCCCATGTGGGAGGTCTTCCGGGACCTGTACTCCAAGCAGACCCAGCTGTCGGCCCACACGCAGATCTACCAGGTCGTCCTGCGCACGGTGCAGATGATCAAGGAGGACCTGGGGCTCGACGTCTACATTGACCACGGCTCCTTCGACGGCTGGCGCGCGGCGCCCTTCGCCGCCAAGGCCGGCGTCCCCGCGATCCTCGGCCCGCGCCAGATCAGCGCGAGCATCAACATCGAGTACCGGCCCGGGATGTTCATCGTCAACGACAACGACGGCGCCATCTTCGGCATGGCGGCCAAGTACCAGGAGGGCGGCTGTACCCTGATCGGGTTCAACACCGACGCTCCGGTCATCGGCCAGGAGGCGCTCCCCCTGCAGGCGTCCATGGCGGTGCGCTACGGCTTCAAGAACGACGCGGTCGATCACGTCCGCGGCCTGACCATCATCCCCGCCTTCGCGGCGGGCATCCACGACCGCCTCGGGAGCCTCGAGCCCGGCAAGGACGCGGACTTCATCGTCACCTCCGGTGACCCCACGGACCCCCGGACGCAGGTCCACCTCACCTTCCAGGAGGGGGAGAGGGTCTACGACGCCGAGGTGGAGCGGCGCTTCTGAGAGAACACCATGTCTGAACGAACCAGCACCCTGCGAACCCTCCTTGCCGGCGCCGCATGCGCCGCGCTCTCCGTGGCCACCGCGCTGGCGGGCGGCAATGACCCCCTCGGGGTCGCGCCCGCTCCGGCCACGCCGCCGGCAATCGCCAAGCCCGGGGCTGAAGGAGGCCCAGGGCTCGCGATCAAGTCGTCGAAGATCCTGACCGCCGAGTGGCAGGGTCGCTCGGTGGTGAACAACGGCATCGTCCTCGTCAAGGACGGCCGCATCGAGGCCGTCGGCCCGGCGGCCGAGGTCGAGGTCCCGGAGGGTTACTCGGTCTATGACGCGGGCGACGACTGGGTCATGCCGGGTCTGGTCGAGATGCACTGCCACGTGGCGGGAGCCTTCGGCCTCAACGACACGGTGTACCTGACCAACCCCGGCGTGCGCGCCTCGAGCGACGTCATCGCTGGGAACCCGTTGCTGCGAGTGGGCCTCGCGGCCGGGGTTACCACGGTCCTCTACATCCCGGGCTCGGGCACCAACATCGGCGGGCAAGGGGTGCTCCTGCGCACCGGCTTCGACGAGTACGAGCGAGCCATGATCCGTGACCCGGGCTCCATGAAGCTGGCGCAGGCCGGCAACCCGGAGCGCTGGATGCTGCGTCCGAACCGCTCCTTCATGAACTGGCACACGCGCAACACCTTCAAGCGCGGGATCGCCTACGCGAAGCAGTGGGAGGCGTACGAGAAGGACGGCGGGGCCAAGCCCACCATCAACCCCCAGTTCGAGATCTTCCGCTCCCTGCGGAAGAACGAGTGCCAGGTCTCCACCCACACGCAGATCTACCAGGTGGCGCTGATGACGCTGACCATGGTGCACGACGAGCTCGGCATCCCGGTCTTCATCGACCACGGCACCTTCGACACCTGGCGCCTCGGCGCCGAGGTCGAGAAGCGCGAGATGTTCGCGATCATCGGCCCCCGAGGGATCGACGTGCCGACCCGTGGCTTCATCAACTGGTCAGGGTCCAACCCCGAGCGGATCCAGGGCTGCGTGGCGGGCTATCAGCAGATGGGCACGACCCGCCTGGGCTTCAACACCGACTCGCCCGTGATCCCCCAGGAGGAGCTGCAGCTCCAGGCCGCCATGGGCGTGCGGTACGGCTTCGACAACAAGAACATGGACGCCGTCAGGGGCCTGACCATCGTCCCGGCCATGGCCTGCGGGCTGGGCGACGCCATCGGCAGCATCGAGGTGGGGAAGATCGCTGACCTCATCGTCATCACCGGCGACCCCGCCGACCCCCGCAGCTACGTGAAGCACGTCTGGCAGAGCGGGGAGACCGTCTACGACACCAAGGAGGAGCCCCGCCTCTGGTGAGGTGGCCGCGGCCCTGCGCCGCGTTCGAAGCGCCATGATCTCCCTCGTCGCCAGCACCTGCGCCCTGCTCTGGACCGCCGCTCCGGCTGTCCAGGGAGAGGCCGTCGTGCTGCGCGCGGCGAAGGCGCTGACCTGCGAGTACGAGGGCCCGGGCTTCATCCTCGATCCGGTCGTCGTCATGCGCGACGGCAACATCGAGGCCATCGGGCCCGAGGGCTCGGTCGAGATCCCTGAGGGCGCCGAGGTGATCGACTACGGCGACCGCTGGCTGGCCCCGGGCTTCGTGGACCTGCACAGCCACGTGGGCGGGTCGCGCGGCGACATCAACGACATGGTGTTCCAGCTCAACTCCGAGCTGCGCGTGTCACCCGCGGTCATCCCCAACAACTCGGCCCTCGAGAAGCCCCTTGCTGCGGGGGTCACCACGATCCTCTTCATCCCGGGCTCGGGCACGAACATGGGGGGCACCGGCGTCCTCATGAAGCTCGGGATCGACGGCTATGAGGAGGCGCTCCTGCGTGACCCTGGCTCGCTGAAGATCGCCCAGGGCGACAACCCGACCCGGTGGGGGTACGGCATGGGCCGCATCCTCATGAACTACGGGCTGCGCTTCAGGCTCCGCCGCGGCAAGGCCTACGCGAAGGCGTGGGATGCCTACCTGGAGGGGGAGGGCGCCAAGCCCGAGCGGGAGCTGGAGCTGGACATCTTCCGCTTCCTGTACGCGGGGGACACCCAGGTCTCCACCCACACCCAGTACTACCAGCTGGTGCTGATGACCATCACGATGCTGGCGCGGGACTTCGGCCTGCCGACCTACATCGATCACGGGTCCTTCGACAGCTACCTCACGACGCCGCTGGCCAAGGAGTTCGGGGTCGGGGCGATCCTCGGGCCCCGCGAGATCATGGTCCCCAGGCCCCCGCGGTTCGACACCGACGGCCGCATCGAGGGGACCGCGTGGGGCTTCCAGGAGCAGGGCATGGTGGACATCGGCTTCAACACCGACGCGCCGGTGGTCCCCCAGGAGGAGCTCACCACCCAGGCCGCCATGGGCGTCCGGTACGGCCTCCGCAACGACCGCGCCCAGGGCCTGCGCGGCGTGACGATCATCCCCGCGCGCACCTCGGGCATCGCCGATCGGGTGGGAAGCCTCGAGGCGGGCAAGCACGCGGATGTCCTCGTGTGCAACGGCGACCCGATCGACCCGCGCACCCGCTTCGACGCGGTCTGGGTCAACGGCGAGAAGGTCTACGACGCGGAGCTGGGGGGGCGGGCATGGTGATGCTGCAACCCATCGCTCTCGTGCTCTCGTCGGCGCTGGCCCCCGCGGCCGCGGCGCCGGACACCGTCGTGCTGCACGTGGGCAAGGTGCTCACCATGAACGCCGCGGACGAGATCCACGCCCCAGGCATGGTCGTGCTCGAGGACGGCAAGGTCACCTACGCCGGTCCGATCGAGCCCCTCGAGGGAGCTCCTGAGCCGGTTTTGGCGCTCGACGCCTGGGCGGTCCCGGGCTTCGTGGACCTGCACACGCACATCCACAGCGGCGGCTTCGGGGACATCAACGACACGGTCCACGCCGTGAACCCCGAGCTTCGAGCCGCCCCGTCCTATCGCCCGGGCAACGGGGTGATCGAGGTCGGGCGCGCCGGCGGCGTCACCACGCTCTTCGGGATCCCCGGCAGCGGGTCCAACATGGGCGGCTTCGGCGTCGTCTACAAGTCGCGCTCCACCGGCGGCTTCCAGGCCAGCGTGGTGCGCGACCCCGGCGGCCTCAAGGTCGCCCAGGACTCCAACCCCCAGCGCCGCAACTCGACCGACGTCGGCGTCACGCGCGCCGGCATGGAGTGGAACCTGCGGGACGTGGCGGACCGCGCCCTGGGCGCCTACCGGCAGGGCCGGCGCGACCCGGCGCTGGAGAACCTCTCCAGGGTGGTCTCCGGGGACCTCCCTGTGCTGATCCACACCGCGGGCAGCGAAGGCGTCGTGAACACCGCGCGCATGTGGAAGGTGAAGTACGGCGCCGTGGCGGTCATCTCCCACGGCAGCTTCGACGGCTGGAAGGTGGCCCCGGCGCTCGCCGCCCTCGACATTCCGGTCAACCACGGTCCGCGTACGATGGACTACTACTCGAGCCGGGAGGGGCGGCTGGTGGGGACCGCGTCGGAGTTCGTGAACGCCGGGGTCCCGCTGTTCTCCCTCAACACGGACTCTGGGGTGATCGCGGAGGAGTACTTCTTCCTCCAGGGCGCCATGAGCGCGCGCTACGGCGCTGATCCGTACCAGATGCTGCGCGCCATCACGATCCACCCCGCCCTCTCCTTCAACCTTGCCCATCGAGTCGGAAGCCTCGAGGCCGGCAAGGATGCGGACGTCGTCCTCTGGGACGGTGACCCGCTCGATCCCCGCTCCTCCGTGTGCTCCGTCTACATCGACGGGGACCTCGAGTACGACCGAGACCGCGACGGTCAGCTCTTCTAGCAGAACACCTCGGGACGCCGGCGCAGTGTCGCGCGTCCCGCAGGACCTACCTCACATGATCCTCTCACCCCTCCTCCTCCTCGGCCCGATCGCCGCGGCTCCCGCTGCGCCGGTCCAAGGAGATCTATTCGTGATCAAGGCCCCCCGCGTCGAGCTCGGCGACGGGGAGGTGATGGAGCACGCCGTGATCCTCGTCGAAGACGGCGAGATCGTCACCATGGGCCAGGACCTCCCGATCGAGCGCGGCATCCCCGTGGTCGAGCTCGAGGAGGGACAGGTCGTCATGCCTGGCCTCGTGAACCCCTACTCGCGCTACGGCATGTCGGGGGGCGGCTACAACGACTCGCGCCCGCAGGTCATGGCCTCGGCCGAGCTCTACCCCTCGGGGGCTTACAAGGCGTTCCTCGAGAACGGGGTCACCACGGTGGGGCAGTACCCCGCGGGCCAGGGCATCCCCGGCCAGGCCGTGGCGGTCCGTCCCGAGGGCGACTCCGCGGAGGAGATGATCGTCGAGGACGGGGTCTACCTGAAGGTGGTCATGCGCAACAGCAGCAGCGCGAAGCGCAACCTGCGCGACGGCTTCAAGAAGGCGGACGATCACCTCGCGAAGGTCGAGAAGGAGCGTGAGAAGTTCGAGAAGGCCCAGGCGAAGGCGAAGAGTGACAAGAAGAAGTCCTCGTCGAAGTCGAAGGAGACCTTCACCCCGCCCCCGGCCGACCCCCGGGTGCAGCCGTTCTTCGACCTGCGCGAGGGCAAGCTCCGGGCGCTGGTCTCCATCCGTAACGCCGCCAGCTACGCCCACCTCGTGGACGCCATCGGCGACGAGGAGTTCGAGTGGCACCTCCGCATCCCCCTGACCCGGGACATCGACGTCTTCCACGTCGCGGACAAGGTCGGAGAGCGCGGGTGCTTCGTCCTCATGGAGCCGCTGATCACGCTCGTGCCCGGCACGCTGCGCCAGCGGAACCTGCCGGCCGAGTTCGAGCGGGCGGGCGCCAAGCTCGTCCTGCTGCCTCGGACCGACTCCAAGGCGGGCTTCGAGTCCTTCCTCGAGGACGTCGGCGTGATGATCGGCGCCGGCCTCGACCGCAAGGCCGCCGTCCGCGCGATCACCCACAACCCCGCGGCCTTCATGGGGCTGGGCGACCGGCTCGGGACCCTCTCCGAGGGCAAGCGCGCCAACCTCCTCATCTTCTCCGGCGACCCCTTCCAGCCGGACACCAAGCTCGACGCCGTCATGCTCGACGGCAAGTTCGTCAGCGGAGACATGGACCAGTGATGCACCTCCGATCCAACCAGCAGCGCCGCTCCTCGCGGCCCGTGCGGCTCCTCATGGCCGCCTCCTTGCTCCTGGCGCCCGCGGCGCTGGCGAGTGCTCCCCTCGACGACGAGCCGGCCAAGGAGGCCGGGGCCGAGGAGGACAAGGAAGAGGTCCTCGCCCTCACGGGCGGGGAGATCCACACCGGCCTGGGCGGTGTCCTGCGTGACGCCACCATCCTCGTGCGGGATGGCAAGATCGCGGCCTTCGGCTACGACGTGGACGTCCCTGAGGACGCCGAGGTCGTGGACGTCTCGGGGATGCGCGTGTATCCCGGTCTGATCGCGGTGGGCTCGTTCGGACTCTTCGGGAGCAGCGGCAGCCTCGATGACTCCGTCGACCCCTACAACCAGAACATGACCCTCGCCCTCGCGGCGGGCATCACCACCGCCGTGGACGGCAACACGGTGGCGAAGCTCAAGCGGGGGCACGTGGACGGGCTCGTGGTGAACACCTCGGCCTTCGAGTCGGTCAGCTACTCCAACGGCAACCCCCAGGGGCAGCTCAAGGTGGAGGCGGACCTGAAGGGTGCGGCGGACTACATCCGCGCCTACCGCGCCTGGGAGCAGGAGAAGAAGTCCAACAAGGAGGCCAAGGAGCCTTCCAAGAAGGGCGTCGACCAGAAGTCGCTGAGGATCCTCCGCGGTGAGGTCAGGCCGCGCTTCAACGCGGAAGATCGCACGGACCTCCTGGAGATCGCGCAGCTGGCGCAGCGCTTCGGGTTCCGACCCATCATCAGCGGGTGCCGCGAGGGCTGGACCGTCGCGGACGAGCTGGGCCGGGCGGGCGCCACGGCGATCGTGACGCCCCGGAGCCGGCGGCCGAAGGACGAGTCCCTGCTCCGTGACGGCGGCTCGAGCATCGAGAACGCCGCGATCCTCTACGAGCACGGGGTCAACGTGGTGGTCGTCCCCGGCTCTCGCGGGATCTCGCTGGGCGGCATCGTGGGCACCGACCTCCTGCACCTCCCCGTGGAGGCGGGCTTCGCGATCCGCGGGGGTCTCCCGGAGCTCGCGGGCCTGCGGTCGATCACGATCGAGGCGGCCCGGGTGCTCGGTGTGGACTACCGGATCGGATCGATCGAGGTCGGGAAGGACGCCGACCTGATCGTCACCGATGGCGACCTGCTCCACTACCAGACCTTCGTCCAGTGGGCGATCGTCGACGGGGAGATCGTCTACGACAAGGAGGCGGAGATGTTCTTCGCGCACATCCGGCCTCGCCCGGAGTCGGCCCTCGCGCCGGCGGAGCGGATGGACGCCGGTGAGGAGTCGCCCGCAGACGCGCCCGAGGAGGAGCCGGCCGAAGAGGAGCCCGAGGAGGAGGCGCCCGAGGAGGGCGGCGGCGAGGAGCCGCAGCCGAGCGAGGACCCCGTGGAGTCGGAAGATCCCGACGAGTCCTCGACCACCTCCGGAGCCTGATCCTCCTCGATGACCACGGCGCGGCCGGCATCCTGCACCTCGCAGGGTGCCGGCCGCGCCTCTGTTAGGCGGGAGGTGCTGCGCAGGGGGACGAGGGGACCCGTTACACTTCTCCCATGGTCCTCCGCCGCCTCATGGGTTCCTTCGGGACCGGCCCCAAGTCGCCGCGCAACCTCTCCCGGGAGGAGGCGTCCCAGGCGTTCACGGCGATCCTCAACGGTTCGGAGAGCGACGCCCTCGTGGCCTCCTTCCTGGTGACGCTGCGGTGGAAGGGCGTCACGACCGAGGAGCTGATGGGCATGGCCATGTCCGCTCGCGCCCAGTCTCGGATCCCCTGCATGGGGATGAGCGGCCTGGTGACCGTCGCCCCGCCCCAGGACGGCCACGACACGATCCCTCCCCTGGAGGTGGCGGCGGGCATCGTCGCCGCGGCGGCGGGGGCGAGGGTGCTCATCGTGTCGGACCGCTGCGTCCCGCCGCGGAGGGGGCTTACGGCCGCGAACGTCCTCGAGGGGCTCGGGCTGTCCATGACCTGGGACTCCACGGAGGCCGAGGACTGGATCACCAAGGCGGGCTTCGCCACCGTCTCGGTGGCCGGGCTCTGCCCGCCGCTGCTCTCGCTCCGCAAGGTCCGCGGGGACATGATCGTCCGCACGCCGCTCTCCACCCTCGAGAAGCTCATCGCGCCACCTGGCTCAGCCATGCTCATCGGAGCCCAGCGCGGGCCGGTCCTGGGTGCCGCCGTCGAGGTCCTGAAGGGGCTCGGGCACCGCCGCGGCGTCGCGCTCCAGGGCCCCGAGGGCAGCGTGGTGCCCTTCGTCACGAAGCGCACCAGGGGCATCGAGCTGGACGGCGATCACCTCGTCTCCGTCACGGTGGAGCCCGCGGACTTCGGGCTCGAGGACACCTCCGAGCCCGAGCTCCCGCTCTTCGGGCCTGCGGAGGACGGGCAGGGCTCCTCGGACAACCCTGTGCTCTGCCAGTCCGCCTCGGACACGGTGCAGGCCGTGCTCTCCGGTGAGCCGGGCCCCGCGCGCAAGGCCACCCTGCTCAGCGCGGCGCTCATGCTCAAGGCCTGCGGCCGCTGCATGACCATCGCCGAGGGAGTGGACGCGGCGACCAGCGCCCTTGACTCCGGAGCAGCCCTCGAGCGCGTCGCGCGCCTGCGTTCACTGATCGCGTGACGAGGGGGCGAGAGCACGATGACGCGGCCGTCGCCGCCGTGGACCTGGGCTCCAATTCGTTCCACCTGGTGGTGGCCAGGGAGGTCGACGGCCAGCTGCTCATGGTGGACAAGCTGCGCGAGCGGGTGGCGCTCGCGGAGGGGCTCGAGGACCGCCAGCTGAGCGGTGTGGTCCAGGCGCGGGCGCTGGCGACGCTCGAGCGTATGTCCGAGAGGATCCAGGGCATCCCCCCAGGCCGTGTCCGGGCGGTCGGCACCGCGACGTTCCGCAAGCTACGGGACCGGGGGGCGTTCCTGAGGAAGGCCTCCGAGGCCCTTGGCGTGGACATCGAGATCGTGTCCGGTACGGAGGAGGCGCGCCTGGTTTACCTGGGCGTGGCGCACACCCTCGGCGACGATGACGGTCGTCGGCTGGTGGTGGACATCGGCGGGGCGAGCACCGAGTGCATCCTCGGGAAGCGCTTCGTCTCCACTCGGAGAGACAGCCTCTCCATGGGCTGCGTCACCTGGAGCCAGCGGTTCTTCGGGGACGGGCTGATGAAGAAGGGGCGCTTCGAGAGGGCCGCGCTGGCCGCGAGGGTCGAGCTCGAGCCCATCGCGGAGCGCTACGGCCCGTCCAACTGGGACCACGCCATCGGCTCCAGCGGCACGATTCGCGCGGTGGGGTCCGTCCTCGAGGGGAAGGGGTGGACCGATGGGGAGGTCACCCGCGAGGGGCTCGCTCGCCTCCAGGAACACCTCGAGGAGGTCCGCAGGCCTGGAGAGCTCGACCTTGATGGGCTCCGCGCGGATCGCAGGGAGGTGATCGCCGGAGGCGTGGCCGTGCTCACGGCGGTCTTCGAGGCCTTTTCCGTGGAGGTGATGCGTCCGTCGGGCGGCGCGCTGCGGGAGGGGCTGCTCCATGACCTCGTGGGGAGGATCCACCACGAGGACGTCCGCGAGGTCAGCGCGGCAGCCTTCGGGGACCGGCTCGGCCAGGACCCAGCGCACGGTGCCCGATGTCGCGAGCTGGCCGAGGCGCTCTTCGATCAGGTGTCCGGCCCCCTCGGGCTGTCCGCCGAGGACCGGCTCCTCCTCGGCTGGGCGGCG
Organism: uncultured Planctomycetaceae bacterium; assembly: GCA_964511565.1. GTDB lineage: Bacteria > Planctomycetota > UBA1135 > UBA1135 > Saltatorellus. The sequence goes on along the minus strand of CAZEFP010000002.1, from coordinate 6,467 downwards.
CAGCTGCACGACGTGGGCCTCGCCGTCGCCCACTCGGCCTACCACCGCCACGGGGCGTACCTCGTCGAGCACGCGGACCTCGCCGGGTTCTCCGCCCGGGACCGCCAGGAGATCGCGGCGCTCATTCACGGCCAGCGTCGGCGCCCGCGGCTGGGTTCCCTGGAGGACCTGCCGCCCAAGCGTGCCCGGACGATCCGGCGCCTCCTTCCGCTCATGCGCCTGGCCCTCCGCATGCGGCGGGACCGAACCGAGCGCCCGATCCCTGCGCCGACGTTGAGGGCGTCGGTGGGGGGCCTCGTGCTTGAGTTCAGCCCCGGGTGGCTGGACAAGAACCCGCTCACGCGGGCTGATCTGGTTCGCGAGGCGCGGCACCTCGAGTCCCTCGGCCTGACCCTGGAGATCACGGAGACCCCATGAGATTTCACGAGTTCCACAACGGAGATCGGATGCCCCTTCTCGGGCTCGGGACCTGGAAGGCCGCCCCTGGCGAGGTGGGAGAGGCGGTCTTCACCGCGCTGGAGCTCGGCTATCGACACCTCGACTGCGCGGCCATCTATGGCAACGAGGAGGAGATCGGCGCGGCGCTGGGCCGGGCCTTCGACGAGGGGCTCGTCACCCGGGACGACCTGTGGATCACCTCGAAGCTCTGGTGCAACCGGCACCGGGAGGAAGAGGTCGAGCTGGGACTCCGCGCGTCGATCGAGGCGCTGGGGGTCGAGTACCTCGACCTCTACCTGGTGCACTGGCCGGTGGCCGTTCGCTTCGACGTGGTGGGCCCGAAGGGTCCCGAGGACTTCCTCACGCTGGCGGAGGTGCCCCTCGAGGAGACCTGGGCGGGGATGACCGCGGCGCTGGAGCTCGGGCTCACGCGGCACATCGGCGTCTCGAACTACAACCTCGAGCGCCTGCGGGCCCACGCCGGCCTCGCGTCCCCGCCGGAGGTGATCCAGGTGGAGCTCCACCCCTACCTGCAGCAGCAGGCCCTGGTGGACGGGAGCCGCGCCCTGGGCGTCCTGCCGACGGCGTACTCACCGCTGGGGTCCATGGACCGGCCGGAGACGATGAAGGGCGAGGACGAGCCGCTGCTGCTCGAGGACGGGGTGGTGAGAGAGATCGCGGCGGAGCAAGGGGCCTCGGCCGCCCAGGTGCTCATCGCGTGGGCCCTCCAGCGCGGGACCTCCGTGATCCCCAAGTCGGTCCACCGGGGCCGGCTGGCCGAGAACCTCGCGGCCGCGGAGCTCACCCTGACCGACGCTCAGATGGCGCGCCTGGCCGCGCTAGACCGGCGGTTCCGTTTCGTCACGGGGACCTTCTGGGAGCGAGCGGGGGGGCCGTACCCGGCCGCCGAGCTCTGGGGAGAGTGATCGGGCCGGCGCGCCCTTCAGACGGTCGCTCCGCGCCGCTCAGAAGACCTCGGCCAGCAGGGCCGCCATGCGCGCCCAGCTGTCCTGGTCCGCGCCCTCGTCGTGGCGCAGGGGCAGGCCAAAGCGCTCCCCGCGGGCCGTGGCGCCGGGGTTCGTGAAGGCGTGCACCACGTCGGGGTAAGCGACGATCTCGCAGTGTGCCCCCGCCGCGTCCATCTCTGACCGAAGGCCCTCCACGTGCTCGGCGGGGACGAAGGGGTCGGCGGCGCCCGTGCACACGAGCAGCCTCGCCCGGACGGCGCCGGCGCTGGCAGGGTTCGTGGTCTCCAGCGACCCGTGGAAGCTGACGACAGCGGCGAGCTCGGCCCCGGCCCGGGCCATCTCGAGGGCGATGCCGCCGCCCATGCAGTAGCCCGCTGCCGCGATGCGCCCGCCGTCGACCTCGGGCCTGGAGGTCAGGGCCTCGCGCGCCGCCTCGAAGCGCGCCGAGAGCGCGGCCGCGTCACCCATCAGCCCGCCCATCAGCGCGCCCGCTGCCTCGGGGTCGTCGGCCCGCTGGCCGTCGCCGTACATGTCCGCCGCGATGGCCGCGTAGCCAAGCCCCGCCAGCTGGTCCGCGCGGGCGCGGACGTACTCGTCGCAGCCCCACCACTCGTGCAGCACGATGACCCCGGGCACGGGCCCCGACGTGTCGGCGGGGAGCGCGAGGTAGCCCTTGCAGGTGGTCCCGGCGGCGGTGTACTCGAGCTCGATCTTCTGGATGCCGGTCGACATGGTCGTGGGAGGAGAGGGGGGCTGTGGGCCGCGGGAGAGGCGCCCCACGGCGGGCGCCGTCTGGGTCGCCGAAGAGGGCCACCCGGCCGCGATGTTAGCGGCTCTCCGCGCCGGCTAGATCGACCTCAGCCCGTGAATCCCGCCAGCGGCGGCGTCCGGATCGTCGCCGTCGGGTTCGGACCCGATGCCCATCCTGCGGAGGATCTCCTGCTGCGGGTCCAGGCTCCCGCCCGTGCGCCGGTGGCTCCCGTCGGGCTGGAGCTCCCAGGCCGCCACGTCGTCGCCGAGGTAGACCATCAGGTCCTCCTCGATCACGCGCTTCTTGAGGGCGGGGTCGAGGATGGGGAAGCACGTCTCGACCCTTCGGTAGAGGTTGCGTGACATCCAATCCGCGCTCGACGCGAAGACCGCCCCGCGTCCGCCGTCCTCGAAGTAGAAGAGCCGGGAGTGTTCCAGGAAGCGGCCGAGGACGGACCGGACCCGGATGTTCTCCGAGATGCCGGGGATGCCCGGCCGCGCGCAGCAGGCGCCGCGCACGATGAGGTCGATCTTCACGCCTGCGGAGCTCGCCTCGTAGAGGGCGCGGATCGTGTTCACCTCCGTGAGCGCGTTCATCTTCGCGATGATCCTCGCGGGCCGCCCTGCACGGGCGTTGTCGGCCTCCTGCCGGATGCGGCGGCGCATGTCTTGCCGCAGGGTGAACGGCGCGTCGAGCAGGAGCTGGAGGGGACGGGTGGCGCCCAGCCCCGTGAGCCGATGGAAGACCTGGTGCACGTCCTCCGCGATCCGAGGGTCCGCGGTCAGGAAGCCCAGGTCGGTGTAGGTCCGGGCGGTTCGGGCGTGGTAGTTCCCGGTGCCGAGGTGCACGTACCGCACGAGGCCGTCCGGCTCGCGGCGAACGATGAGCGTCATCTTCGAGTGGGTCTTGTAGCCCACGATCCCGTACACGACCTGGGCGCCGACCTCCTGGAGCTGGTTCGCCAGGTCGATGTTCTCCGCCTCGTCGAAGCGCGCGCGGAGCTCGACGACCGCCACCACCTGCTTGCCGTTCTTCGCCGCCTCGACCAGGGCGGCGACGATGGCCGAGTTCCGCTCCGTGCGATACAGGGTCTGCTTGATGGCGAGCACGTCCGGATCCGAGGCCGCGCGGCGCACCAGGTCGATCACCGGAGCGAAGGACTCGTAGGGGTGGTGCAGGAGGATGTCGCGCTCTCGCACCGCCGCGAACGGGTCCTCCGCGCGGGCCAGGGCACGGGGGACGCGCGGGGTCAGCGGCGGATACTTGAGGTCCGGGCGGTCCACCATGCCGTGGAGCACGTCGAGGCGGCCCACGTTGACGGGGCCCTGGACGCGGTACACGTCGGAGTTCTCGAGCTCGAAGCGCTGCCTCAGGAAGCGCACCACCTTCTCCGGGCAATCGGCGGCCACCTCGAGGCGCACGGCCTCGGCGTACTTCCGCTCGGGCAGCTCGCCCTCCAGGGCCTCGAGGATGTTCTCCACCTCCTCGTCATCCACCCAGAGCTCGCTGTTCCGGGTGACGCGGAACTGGTGGCATCCGACCACCCGCATGCCCGGGAAGAGCGTCTCCACGTGGGCGTGGATGACCGACGAGAGGAGCACGAACGCCAGGTCGTCACCGCGGACCGACGGGGGCAGGGAGATGAGGCGCGGGAGCGCGCGCGGGACCTGGACCACGCCGAGCCCGGTGTCGCGGCCGAAGGCGTCCTCGCCCTCGACGATGACGATGAAGTTGAGGCTCTTGTTGAGGATCTTGGGGAACGGATGGGAGGGGTCGAGGCCGACGGGCGTGAGGATCGGCTCGACCTCCTTGCCGAAGAACCCCTGGATCCACGCGGCCTGGTCCGGCGTCCACAGCTGGCGCTTGAGCACCTTGATGCCCTCGGAGGCGAGCAGCGGGAGGAGGACGTCGTTGAGCACCTCGTACTGCTCGCGCACGAGCTTGGCCGCCTCGGTCGAGATATCGCCCAGGAGCTGGTGGGTCGCACGGCCGTCGAAGCCAATGCTGCTGGACCGGAGCGTCAGGCGCTCCTGGTGGGACGCCTTGCGGACCTCGAAGAACTCATCGAGGTTCGTGCTCGAGATGGTCAGGAAGCGGAGCCGCTCGAGGAGCGGGATGGACTCGTCCAGGGCCTGGGCGAGGACCCTCCGATTGAACTCCAGGAGGCTGAGCTCGCGGTTGATGAAGTGCTCGGGCGCCGCGCCGTCCTGACCTGACGGGGCCTCTCCCGGAGCCTCCCTCCCCCGGTCCCCGGAGCGAGGGCCATTCGAACTGCTGTCGTCGACCATGCCTCTCCTATGTCTCGTCCCGGGCACATCGGCCACAGGAGGGAAAGGACCGCCCCGATGCCGGCCGGGGCCATTTGATTCGATTTGATGCGCTAGGCCCGCCGGCGCAGGCGCCCGCGGCGGATGACGTCGCCGACGACCCCGGACATGCGGCCGGTGGGGGCGACCTCGAGGGTGAGCCCGATCTCCTCCGCCGCGGCCTCCCAGACCTGGAGCTCCTCCTCGGAGGTGGTGATCACGGCGCCCTCTCCGGACGCGATCAGCGCCTCGTCCACCAGCTCACGAGCCCTGCGACGCTCCTCCTTGGGATGTCCGCCGCCGACGGCCTCGGGCGTGCCCTGCCGCTTGTAGAGGGCGTCGTGCAGGGCGGGGAAGGCGTCGGGGTCCGTGAGCACGCTGGTCATCCAGACGTGGTCGCAGCGCCCGAGCTCGCGGCCAACCCACCGTTCGGTCTTGGGGACCGGCAGGGCCGAGCGCCCTTCGACCGACACGGCGCGCAGGGCGCGGGTCAGCTCCTCCATCTCCACGGAAGGCAGCGCCTTCCAGACGACCCGGCGGCCGAGGACGATGGCCTCGAAGAGCATGGGCGCGAGCTCGGCGACCGCGGCGCCGACGTAGAGCGACCTGCCGCCCGGCGCCAGCTCCTCGCCGAGGTCCGAGGCGAGCTTGAGGCCCGAGTCGAGCACCGCGCCGCGCCGCTCCTCGTCGAAGAAGCCGTCCGCTTCCCCCTCGCAGTAGACCGTGGCCACGAGGTCCCAGTCCACCTCTCCATCCAGGGCCGCGAGGGTGGCACCGAAGTGCTCGATGTTCTTGCTGTTGGGGGTCACTCGCCCGCCTCCGCGTTGGCGCTCCCGCCGGCGTCCTCTCCAGGGGAGAGGGGGATCCAGCGGACCACCTGCCGCGCGGGTTCGATCTGTGACTCGACGTCGAGGCCCGCGCGCCATCGGAGGCCGCCGGGCCCCTCGTACACGACGCCCTCCTCGAGGGCGCCGCCCTCGAGGGCGAGGTGGTGGGCGATGTCGAGGAGGAAGCCGAGGACCTCGTAAGGGGGCAGGTCCGGGCGCTCGGGGAAGACCGCCTCGGTGTCGGGGAGTCCGACGAGCCCGAGCCCGATGAGGTCCGCGATGACCGCGCCCTCGGCGCTCTGCGCGAGCCGGCCATTGACCCAGTTCTGGAGCGGCACCGCCCCCTGCTCCTGGGCCGCTGCGCGGATGTGGCCCATCACGTGGCCGTCGCGCAGGGCCTCGCCCCAGGGGAAGAAGAGGCACAGGCTCGCGGGGTCGGCGAGCATCGCGAGCGCAAGACGCTCGAGCTCTTCCACCTGGGCCTGGGGGGGCCCGGTGCCCTCGGCCATGATCAGGTGCACGAAGCCCTGGTGCGCCTCGGCGGCGAGGGCGCCTCCGGGCCACACCACGCTCTGGTCCGCGGCGCGTCGCAGCGCGCCGGGGTGGATCCCCGCGCCGACCCCGCCCAGCTCCTCCAGGGACTCAGGGTCCATGTCAGGCCAGGGCGCGCCGAACGTGGACGCGTGCACGACCCCTGCCGGGGTGTCCAGGCGAACGTGGGTCGACTCCAGGATCACATCGCTGGTATCGGGGAGCCTGCGGTACACCTCGAAGAGACGCTCCAGGGCAGGCGCCTCCCGGAAGAGGACCGCGGCGACGTGGGTGGGGGTAGGGGTGGCCATGTTGATCGCGGCGCCGCGTCGAGGGCGGCGCCCGGCGTCTCACTGCTTCTGGCCCGCGCCCTTCTCGAGGACGTGGTACTGCCCGGCGGGGCGGTCCCCGAAGGACTCCACGGAGCCGTCGGGCCAGCGCACCTGCACGTCCTTCGCCACGGCGGCGCCGCCGAGCCCGAAGTGAGCCCGCGGGTCGTTGCTCGAGAGGTAGCTGTAGGCGGGGTTCGCCTGACGGTACTGGCGCTTGCCCTCTTCACCGCGAGCGATGGAGACGGTGGCCCCGTGGACGATGGCGCCCTTCTTGCCGGAGACGGTCTGGAAGCCGACCCAGCTCGCGGCCGCCC
>CAZEFP010000001.1:26251-34956 GCA_964511565.1 uncultured Planctomycetaceae bacterium | reverse complement strand
GAGGGTGACCCCCTCGATCACGCCCGCGAAGGTGTTGTCCGACCGGCGGACTTCCAGGCCGTTGATCGTCGCGAGGGCGTCATTGCCCACCGTCACGTTGTTCGAGCTCTGCGCCTCGCCGTTGAGGTCCGGAGCAGCCCAGGTCACGGCGAGCGACTCCGATGAACCGGCGATGTTGGAGAAGAGGTCCGTGATCCGGCCCTCCTCACCCGAGGTCTCGGAGGTCAGCACGAGCTGGAAGCTCGGGTTCGACTCCGTCCCCGTGTTCACGACGGACGCCGTCACGTCGTCGGGGGCCATCTGGTTGATCTGCGAGGCGATCTCATCCAGGGTCGACGCCTCAGGGTCCACCGTGAGCGAGTAGTTGGTGGTGCCGACGCTGAAGCTCAACTGCTGTCCAGCGGTGTCCGTCAGGTCCACATCCCGTGCGCTGACGCCGTCGAAGGCCCAGCGGTCGGTGCCCGCAAGGCGCTGCACCTCGAGCGAGTGCGATCCGGGCTCGGCGGTCGAACCCGCGGTCACGGCGGCCACCGACTCGTCCGAGATCGACGCGGCGTAGGCGTAGAACTCCGCCGGGGAGGACAGGTCGTCCGCCTTGTCCTGGAGCGTCTTGACGAGGTCGCCGAGCTGGCCGACGAGATCCAGTCGCTTCTGCTCCGTGCTCTTGCGGCCCTGGAGCACGTTGATCGGGATCCGCTCCACGGCGATCAGCTGGCTGACGATCGCGTTGGTATCCAGGCCACTTCCTAGGCCGGAGAAGCTGATTCCTGAGGTGCTGACCATGGTGAAGAAGGTTGCGGGCGGGGCGCCCTCGAGGGTTCTCGGCGCCGCCGACGCTCACTTGAGCGTCTTGTCGGGCTTCCCTCGTGAGCCCGTTCCGGCTCTTCGTGAGACAGGGAGATCGGCAGGTCCGTACCGGGAACCATCGGGAAAAGATTTCCACCCGTCGCTGAGCGAGGTGTCGGCCTGGAGCGCAGCAGGAACAGGGGCGCCCCCGACATCCAAGCATTGCCGGGGGCGCACGATCCGCCGTGGATCGCCCTGGAGGGCGATTCACGATGGAGTTTGGGTTCTCGGATCAGCCGAGAAGGGAGAGCGCCAGCTGGGGCTGAGCGTTCGCCTGGGCGAGAACCGACGTGGCGGCCTGCTGCAGGATCGAGTTGCGGGTCAGGTCCGCGGTCTCGTAGGCGACATCCACGTCGCGGATCCGGCTCTCGGCAGCGCTCGTGTTCTCACGCACGCTGGCGAGGGAGCGGAGGGTGCTGTCGAGGCGGTTCTGCTGGGCGCCGAGCGTACCGCGCGACGAGTTGACGCTGTTGATCGCGGTGTCGATCGAGGCGAGCATCGTGGTCGCGGCCGACTGGCTGGTGATCCCGCCGTTGACGCCGAGGGTCGAGGCGGTCGTGTCCGCGCCGGTCACCGAGATGGTGTCGTTGGCGGTGCCGTCGATGCCGACCTGGATCGCGATCGACGTGTTGGTGCCGTCCAGGAGGCTGACGCCGTTGAACTGCGTGGTGGCGGAGATCCGGTCGACCTCGTCCACGAGCTGCTGGAACTCGCCGTCGAGGGTGCTCCGGTCATCGGCGCTCAGGGTGCCGTTCGAGGCCTGCATGGACAGCTCCCGCATACGGCCGAGGATGTCGCTCACCTCGTTCAGCGCGCCTTCGGCGGTCTGAACCATGGAGACACCGTCCTGGGCGTTGCGAGACGCAACCCCGTAGGAGCGGATGTCGGCGCGCATGCGCTCGGAGATACCGAGGCCGGCGGCGTCGTCGGACGCGCTGGAGATGCGCAGACCGGAGGAGAGGCGGGCGAAGTTGCCGCCCAGCTGGGCGCTACTGTTGAAGAGGTTGCGTTGCGCGTTCATTGACGCAACGTTGGTGTTGACGCGAAGTCCCATTCGAGTTTCTCAGTTGTCGGATATGGAGTCGATATGCGAACGATTAGTCGCCTCGCCTGGTCGCTACCTTGGCCCGTCTCTCCCCCGGTTTGGCCTCTGCCGTTCACGAACAGAGGGCTCCGAGTTCAAGGTTGGGGCGCGACCAGTCTTGGCAGGCCCTCGCCTCCGGTCGGGACCTGCGGACTCTCTCGAGCCGCAGGCCCACCCACCCGAAATGCACGCCGGGGGGGCTGACCGAAGCGAGTGGTTCAGATCATCCCAGGAGCGACAGCGCGAGCTGCGGCTGGGAGTTGGCCTGCTGCAGGATCGCGGTGGACGCCTGCTGCAGGATGGAGTTGCGGGTCAGGTCGGCCGTCTCCATTGCGACGTCCACGTCGCGGATCCGGCTCTCTGCCGCGCTGGTGTTCTCACGCACGTTCGAGAGCGAACGGAGCGTGCTGTCCAGGCGGTTCTGCTGCGCACCGAGGACTCCTCGGGCGTTGTTCACGGAGTCGATCGCGTTGTCGATCGTGGTGAGCATCGTCGTCGCAGCCCCGAGGGTCGAGATCGAGCTCGACGCGAGGCTGAGGGTGCTGACGGACACGTCCGCGGGGCTCAGGGAGATCGTGTCGTCGGCGGTGTTGTTGAGGCCGACCTGGATGGCGATCGTGCTCGCGCTGCCGTCCAGCAGGTCCACGCCGTTGAACTGCGTGGTCTCCGAGATCCGGTCCACCTCGTCGAGGAGCTGCTGGAACTCGCCGTCGAGGGTGGCGCGGTCCGTGGCGCTCAGGGTGCCGTTCGAGGACTGCATGGACAGCTCCCGCATGCGGCCGAGGATGTTGCTGACCTCGTTGAGGGCGCCCTCAGCGGTCTGGACGAGGGAGATCCCGTCCTGGGCGTTGCGGCGGGCAACGGAGTACGAACGGATGTCCGCACGCATGCGCTCGGAGATACCGAGTCCCGCGGCGTCGTCAGCCGCGCTCGAGATGCGGAGACCGGACGAGAGGCGGGCGAAGTTCCCGCCGAGCTGCTGAGTCGAGTTGAATAGATTGCGCTGCGCGTTCATTGACGCAACGTTGGTGTTGACGCGAAGTCCCATGGTGTTTGCTTGGTTGCTTGGAGTTGGTGAACAGGTAGGCAACGAACGGCGCGTGGTGGTCCCGTCGGCAGGACCGGGCGAGGAGGCCCGAGCAGTTCACGTGCTCGGCTCTCCGCCCGACTGCGCGGCGGAGGCGCCGATCGTCGTGCGGTGTCGTCCTGGCGAGCGCCCTGGCGGCCAGAGCGGCCGAGGGCACCCCTCGCGGTGCGCCGTCGAGGGGCGCCTGCGGGAGGACGAGGGTCAGGTTTCAGAGAACGGACCTGGCGATGGGGCCAGGCGCGACCAAGCCCGATGGCGAGTGGAAAGGGGGGAGGACCCTTGGGAGGTCCCCCCCCCACTCAGCGAATCGAGCCCGAAGGCCGCTTCTTTTTCGTTGTGACTCCGACCGGGCTGATCAGCCCTGAAGGAGAGAGAGTGCGATCTGCGGCTGGACGTTCGCCTGCTGGAGAATCGAGGTGGCGGCCTGCTGCATGATCGAGTTGCGGGTGAGGTCCGCGGTCTCCATGGCCACATCCACGTCGCGGATGCGGCTCTCGGAGGCCGAGAGGTTCTCCCGCTGCACCTGGATGCTGCGGAGCGAGCTCTGCATGCGGTTCTGCTGCGCGCCCAGGACCCCGCGGGCGTCATTGACCGCGCCGATGGCGCTGTCGATGCTGGCCAGCGCGCTCTGAGCGGCGGTGATCGTGTTGAGATCGGCGGTCGCGATGGAGAGCTGCGACGTGGAGGTCGAGTCGAGCGTCACGTTGATGACGTCGTTGGTCAGGCTGTTGCCGATGCCGACCTGGATCGGGATCCCGGTGGAGGCGGAGCCGTCGAGGAGGTTGATCCCGTTGAAGACCGTGGTGTTCGCGATCCGGTCGACCTCGTCCTTGAGCTGGTCGAACTCGTTGTCGAGGGTGGCCCGGTCACTCGAGCTGAGCGTCCCGTTGGCGCTCTGCATCGTGAGCTCCCGCATCCGAGTGAGGATGCCGCTGACCTCGCCGAGGGCGCCCTCGGCGGTCTGCGCCAGGGAGACACCGTCCATGGCGTTACGCCCGGCCACGGTGTAGGACTTGATCTGGGAGCGCATGCGCTCGGAGATCGCGAGGCCAGCCGCGTCGTCGGCAGCGGTGGCGATCCGGAGGCCAGACGCGAGGCGAGAGAAGTTGCCCTGGAGGCGGCCCGAGGAGACGCTCAGGTTTCGCTGAGCGGTCATCGATGCGATGTTGGTGTTGACTCGAAGTCCCAAAGTTCCGAGAGGGGTTGAAGCTGTCTGCGAGGTCTGATTGCTGAGTTGCGTCTCCGTGGCGGCGTCGGCCGGTCGCGGGGCGCACTGGGGTTCTCGGAGGCGCGGCGATCCGGTGAAGCGGGCGGCGCAGATTTCCAGCCACCGACGGCCCTGCCCCCCCACCCAGACGCAGCCAGCGCCGATACCCGGAAATCGTTTCCGCTCCGAAACCGTCCCCGGGATCTCGCGATCTGGCCCCACAGGCAGGCAGGGGCGGTGGATTTCGCCTCTGCCCCTTCACTACAGTCCGGGCGTGGCGCACATCCTGATCGCTGACGACGAGCCGGGGATCCGGACCGGGCTGGTGGCCATATGTATGGCCGGCGGCCACAGGACCTCGGAGGCGGGCACCGGGGCCGAGACGCTCCGGCTGGCCGCCGAGGAGCGCCCGGACCTCGTGCTGCTGGACCTCCGGATGCCTGAGGGAGACGGGCTGGAGATCCTGCCCAAGCTCGCCGCCATGGAAGACGCCCCTGCCGTGGTCATCCTCTCCGGCTTCGCAGACGTGAGGACCGCGGTGCAGGCCATGCGCCTCGGGGCAGCCACCGTCCTCGAGAAGCCCGTGGACCCCCCTGGGCTGCGGGAGGTGCTCGAGCGCACCCTTGGCGCGCGGGGGATCAAGGAGGAGCGGGACCGCCTCCGTGAGGAGGTCGCGCAGCTCCGCGCGGGTCCGATCGTCGGCCACTCCGGGGCCATCAAGAGGGTCATCGAGCACGTCGGGCGGGTGGCCGCCACGCCGCGCAGCACCGCCCTGATCACCGGGGAGTCCGGGGTCGGCAAGGAGCTGGTGGCCCGCGCGGTCCATGATCAGAGCGACCGTGCTGAGGGCCCCTTCATCGCCCTCAACTGCGCCGCGCTCGCCGAGGGCCTGCTCGAGGCCGAGCTCTTCGGGTACGAGCCCGGGGCCTTCACCGGGGGCGATCCCAAGGGGCGGGACGGCCTGATCACCGCCGCCAAGGGCGGGACCCTCTTCCTCGACGAGCTGGGCGAGCTCGACCTCGGTCTCCAGGCGAAGCTCCTCAGGGTCCTCCAGGAACGCTCATTCCGGCGGGTCGGAGGCACCCTCGACCTCTCCATGGACGCGCGCGTGGTGGCCTCCACCAACCGGGACCTGGCCCGGATGGTCGAGGACGGCGAGTTCCGTGAAGACCTCTTCTATCGCCTCAACGTGTTCTCGATCCTCGTCCCGCCCCTGCGGGAGCGGCGAGAGGACATCGCCGCCCTGGCCGCCCACTTCCTCGGCCAGTTCGCCGAGGAGCTCGGGCGTCCTTACATAGGGTTCAGCGACGGCGCGCTGGCCCGCCTCGAGGCCCACAGCTGGCCGGGCAACATCCGCGAGCTCCGCAATACCGTGGAGCGGGCTGCGATCATGACCAGCGGCGGAGAGGTGGACTCCCGCTCCGTCTCCCTGGCCGAAGGGGCCGAGCCCGGCGGTCCGGGTCAGGCGGCGTGGTCCCCCAATTCGCTGCCCGAGGATCAGCTCTCCCTCGATCGCATGGAGGCCGCTCTGATCCGGCGAGCCCTTGACGTGACGAGCGGAAACAAGGGACGCGCGGCGCGCGCTCTTGGGATTCACCGCTCGACGCTCTACAAGAAACTCGAGGCCTACGACATCGAAGCCTGAGCCCACTCGAGGGGCACGTGTCGCGCGCTGCGACACCATCGATGAGCGGTCACCGCGCCCCCCGAGGCGCCAGCGCAGCCAGTGTCGTGATTGACGACACGCTGCCGTAAGAAGCGACACTTTCGACCGCCATGGGAGGGGTCTGAAGGACCTTCTCGATCCGGAAAAACCTTCCGGAAAACAGCGCCTGGGCCATCAAGGGATCGGTCGAGGCGGGTCGACAACCACGCCTGGCACCGGTCTTGCGCCGCTGCCCGTGGAACGACCCATGGATCGACAGCACCACCTTCAAGGCTCGCCCGCTGCGGCGCGCATCTCCGCCCAGCGCGGGAGCGACTCGCTCTCACGCCAGGCCGGTCGGCAGCTGCGCTGGCCCCTCGGTGCCCTCCGCACGCTCCTCGAAGGCCGCCGCAGCGCGGGCGTCGAGGCCGCAGAGAGGGAGTTCACAGAGCGCGCCATCGCAGAGCTCCTCCGCGCCGAACGCGCGGCCAACGACCTGATCCGCTGGTCCGCGCCACGGGAGCTCCGCCCCTCCACGTGCAAGCTCTCCCAGCTCGCTTTCAGCCTGTCCAGCGCCCTGGACCGCCCCCTGAGGGAGCGCTGCCGCTTCGTCATCGAGGACGGCGATTCAGCGGTGACGACCGACGGCAGCCTCCTCGTGGACGGGATCTCCCGGGTGATCGAGCTCGCCCTGGAGGCCACCGAGAGCGCCGACGAGGAGCTCATGGTCCACACCCATTCCGACGAACAGTGGGCCACGATCAGCCTGATCAACGCGGGGTCTCGCCACGAGGTCCGCCCGGCCCAGCAGCTCGCAGAGTCCATCCTCCAGCGGGACCTGGTCGCCCTCGGCGGGAGGGTCTCGCTCCGGAGCGCCGGTGAGCGCCGCTGCGTCGTCCTCTCACTCCCCCGCGGCAACGGGGGCCTGAGCCTCTCCCAGCGGGCGGCGCGCCCGCAGCTCCTCAGCGTCGGAGGTGCCGCGTGAAGAGCGCAGAGATCACCGCGACGGAGGGCCTGACCGTCCTCCTCGCCATGAACGACGTGACGGTAGGGCACGCCTTCGCGAGCATCCTCGAGGCCAATGACCTCCAGGCCGCCACGGCCGACTGCTACGCCGATGCCCTGGCCCTGGCTGGCTGTGACGTGGTCGTGGCCGAGTTCGGAGGACCCGCCGGGGCCCTCGACGGGCTCGAGCTGGTCGAGCGAATCCGCGCCGCGGGCCTCGATCCCTACATCGTGCTCGTCGGCGTCGACCCGAGCCACGACGACTACCGCCGCGCCGTCCGCCTCGGCGTTCACGACCTCCTCGAGCGACCGCTGCTGCCGGAGCAACTCGTGGCCGCCGTCGAAGCCGCGACGGGCGTCACAGGGGAGCTGGTCGGGGACAACCTCGTGCAGGGCGACGGTGAGAAGGCCTCGCTCGAGCTGATCCTCGCCGCCCACCCTCGCGCTGGAGAGGCCGCTGCACGCGACCTCATCAGCTGGGCCGTGCGCTGCGACATCACGCCTGCTGCCCGCGCTCGAATCGGGTCCGCCGTCGCCGAGCTCATCGAGAACAGCGTCGAGGCCGGCGCGACCACGATCGAGGTCGAGGCCACCATGAACGCCCGCGAGCTCGAAGTCGAGATCCGCGATGACGGTCCGGGCTTCGACACTGCCGCTGTGCTCGCAGAGGCCGCCAACGGCTCCGACACCGGGCTCGGCCGAGCTCAGTCGCTCTGCGAGGAGATGCAGATCGCCTCCGAGCTCGGCGCCGGCACCGCCATCCGCGTCCGCTTCGGGGTCAGCGTCCTGGAGTTCGATGAGCCGCACCGAATCGACCTCAGCGACCTCGACTTCCTCGCTCCAGGGACCTCCAAGGAGCTCCTGGCGACGCTGCAGGAGGACCCGGACGCGCCGGTCGTGCTCTCCCCGGCCCTGGCCGTCGTCGCCGGTCGGCTCCTCGTCGGCCCTGACCCTCGCCGCACCCTCCAGGCGGCCCTCTGGAGCTAGAAGACCATGCGCACTGACGACATCTACGGCGGAGACGACCTCTTCGACTTCCCCGAGGCTCGCGGGGTGGACAGCTTCGGCTTCGAGGATCCCATCCAGCCCACCAACACGGAGGAGCGCGCCCCGATGGGCACCGGGGACTTCCTCGAGATCGACCCGACCCCGAACCCGGCGGTGCCCGAAGGGGTCAGCGATCTCGACCTCGACCTGTTCGACTTCGACTCGTCCGCCAACGCACCCTTCGCCCAGCCTCGCGACACGGCGCCCGTGACGGCAACCGCGGACCCCCAGCCGGAGCCCGCCCCGGCGCCGGAGACCGATCAGCCCGAGCGCTCGGTCTTCGAGACCTCGAACACGAGCCCCGAGGACGAGGCCTCGCTGGACGCCACGGAGACCGACGGCCTTCCCACCAAGACCGTGCCCGCCGCCCCCTCGTTCATCAGGGACGCGGGGCCCACCATCGTCCTCCCCGAGGACCTGCCGAACTCGTCGGCCTGGGAGCGGAACCGGTCCCTGGTTGCCCTCGTCGGCTGCTTCCTCCTGGTCAACACGGGGATCTTCTTCCTCGCCCAGCAGGCCAGCGACAGGTTCAACAAGACCATCGCCGACGCCACCGGCCTGATGGCCCAGGTGCTCCTCGAGCAGCAGTCCAGGGACGCCCAGGCTGCGGCGCCCGCGGGCGCAGACCCGGCGGTCGAGCACGTCATAGAGCCCGCTGAGCCCGAGCCGGAGCTCGAGGTCGCTGAGCAGACGGACGGTCAGCTCGAGGATCCCCTCGAGTACGACAACACCCACCAGCTCGCGGTCGGCAGAGCGAAGGCGCTGCTCGCCCAGGGCAAGCCTG
>CAZEFP010000001.1:0-26241 GCA_964511565.1 uncultured Planctomycetaceae bacterium | reverse complement strand
AAGCCAGAGGAGGCCCGGATGCTCCTCAACTTCGTGCTCGCCAACCGCGACTGCGTACCGCTCCGCAACAGCCTCCGCGAGGAGATCGACTACCTGATCCCGTTCACCTACTTCGAGCAGGGGAACCTGATCGCGCCGGAGGAAGCCCGATGAGCATCCGTCTCGCCCTCGCCGCCATCTGCCTGGTGATGGCCCCCTCGGCCGCGGCTCAGGACATTGTCCTCCCGCGCTCGACGGTGTCCATCGCCGAGGGTCCCGACGGCCTCACGATCAACGTCAAGGCCAAACAGGTCCCCTTCAAGACCCTCATGGCCAAGATCGCCGCCGAGTGCGGTCGCACGGTCGAGGGGAGCGAGCTGATCGGCCGCGACCCCGAGGTCACCGCGCTCCTGGAGGGCGCGGACCTCCGCGAGGCGCTGCTCGTCATCGCAGGGTCCGTCGGCCTGCGCGCCACGCTCAAGTCGGACGTGCTCATCGTCGCTGAGGACCTCGGACCCTACCCGACTCGCCGCGAGGTCTACACCCGCGCCCAGGCCTGGTACGCCCGCGCATTGAGCGCCAACCCCGACAGCATCCTCGCTCCCGAGGCGCTCTGGAACCGCGCGCGGATGTGGCAGCAGCTCCCCGGCGAGGAGCTCCAGGCCGGTCGCCTGTACACGGAGCTCTATGAGACGTACAGCGGCTCGGATCTGGCGTCGCGAGCCCGAATCGAAGCCAGCCGCGCGTTCAGCGAGGCCGGAGAGTGGTCCGAGGCGATCACCTGCCTCGAGCGCCTCCTGGCCACCTCTGCTCCGAAGCAGACCCGGACCCGCGCCCGCCGTCTGCTGGCTGAGGCCCTCACCAACCTCGCTGACGACCCCAAGAACCCCCAGACGAAGGTCGAGTACGCCGAGCGAGCTCACCTCCAGCTGGACGTCCTCGACGCGGAGGAAGGCGCGGTCAGCTCCTCGGAGCGGCGCCGCCGGTACATCATCCGCAGCCGCGCCTTCTCCCTCACCGGAGATCCCGCAGAGGCCCTTCGTTACCTCGACCTCGCCCGCGCCAACGGCAGCGACGCGGCGGTCGACCCCGAGGTCTCCGAGCTGCGCGCCAGGGCGTTCCAGTACGCCGGCCAGTACGAGCAGGCGGTCCGCGCCTGGCTGATGTATGCCGAGATGACCGAGGGTAGCGTCCGCGCTGACGCCCTCCTCCGCGCGGCCGAGGCCGCTCACGAGGGCGGTTCGCACCTCACCGCCATCTCGATCGCCAAGCTCGCAGCCAACGCCGGCGAGGAGACCATCGCGCTCAAGAACGTGGAGAACCGCGCCCTCGCCGCGCTGGATCTCCCGGCGCGCCACCTCGACGCCTTCGGCGACCAGGACATCCTCAATCGCGGCGCCAGCCTGCTGAAGCGAGGCATGTACGCCGAGGCCGCTGAGTCCCTGAGGCCCATGTTCGACCGCCGCAAGAGCCTCGTCGATTCCGAACTCCGGCTCGAGCTCGGCCTGACCTATGCCAGGGCGCTCGCCGCGGCCGATCGCATGACCACGGCGGTCTTCGTCCTCCGCAAGACCGCGCAGGAGCAGGTCCACCCCTCGGACCGCCGCCGCGTCTACCTCGCCGCCTCGAGCCTCTTCGAGGAGGCGGGCGAGCTCGACCTGGCCATCAAGGCGCTCGAAGGGCGTCTGTGAGAGGAGAAGTCCAGATGATGAAATCGATCGGAACCGTTCAGCTCGCCCTGGCCACCGTCTTCGTGGTCCCGGCCGTCACCGGCCAGGACGAGGGAGCTCACTCGCTCCAATCCCAGCTCAGCGCCACGCTGAACTCACTGGACTACCTCGCTGACCTCAGGGATCGGGCTGCCACTGGCGACAAGGACGCCATCGGCGCGATCGTCGCGACCACCGAGAAGCCCCGCACTCCGGAGCGCGCCGGCGGCTCGTACCTCGAGTCCCTCCAGACCGACCTCGCCCGTCTGCGCTTCCAGCTGGACCGTCTCCTCGGCACCCCGTCCGAGGTGAAGGCGATCATGCAGCTGCCGGGCAGCGTGGTCCGCTCCCTCGGCCTCGCCGGCGCGCCGGCCCCGGGCGCCACCTCGACGACCGCACCGGGAGAGACCGTCCCGCAGGTGGCCGGCGTCGCCCCTCCCCTCGCGCCTCCCGGGTTCGACGTCTTCGCCGTCAGCGGTGGCATGAGCCCCGGCATGCTCCAGCAGATCAACTCCGAACTGCTGCCGCTCGACTCCGTCACGGAGTCTGCTCGCCGCCGTGGAGCCGAGGCCATCGCCCTCGAGACCGAGGGGTACGTCGCCGCGCCCACTCGCCTCGGCCGCCTCTACGTCCGCCGCGGCCGCGCCGCGGAGGCCGTGACGGTCCTCGAGCCTGCTCCCGACAGCCCGGCGCGCACCTACTGGCTGGCGAGGGCCTACCAGTCGCTCGAGCGCTACGAGGACGCCGCAGACCTCTACCGCGGCCTGCTCAACGACCCCGACGCGGCCGACTTCAAGCACCAGGCGGAGCGCGATCTCAAGTTCGTCGACTTCAGCCGCCAGCTGCGGAACACCGGCGCCACCAAGCGCTGATCCCGCCTCGACGCTTCCTGCTCCAAGCAACCCGAGTCACCACACCATGTCCTCCACTACCCGCCCCGCACTCTCGCTCTCGCCTGAGATGAGCGTTGAGGATGCGATCGCGAGCTTCACCGCGGTCCTCGAGGACCTCCAGGTGAGCCACGCGCGCCTCGAGCAGCGGGCCGCCCACATGGAGGCCGAGCTCTGCGCGGCGAACACCGAGCTCGCCGCGAAGGTGGAGGAGCTCGACGAGGTGAAGTGTCACCTGGAGTCGGTGCTCACGTCGATCCCCACTGGCGTCGTCGTCTACGACGCCGAAGGGAAGGTCCAGGCCGCGAACCAGGCCGCCCTGGAGATCCTCGGCGCCAGCGAGCCGGAGATCCTCGGCGCGACCCAGTGGAACGGCCTCGCTGGCCAGGACGCCTCCGGCGAGCCCGTCGAGGTCCTGTGTGCTGACGGCGAGACCCGCGTCCTCGCGCACCGCTACTCGACCGTTACCCGCAGTGAGGTGATCAGCGGCGCGGTCGAGGTGATCGAGAACCAGAGCGACCTCGTGCGCGCCCAGGAGCGGATGCACCGCCTCGACAAGACGGCGGCCCTGGGAACCATGGCCGGCGGCATCGCGCACGAGATCCGAAACCCCCTGCACGCCATCCAGGGCTTCGCCGAGCTGCTCGTCCGCGAGTCCGCCGGTGAGACGCGCGCGACCCACCTCGCCACCCGCGTCCGCGAGGGCGTCTTCGAGATCGAGGCCATCGTCTCTGGCATGCTCGGCATCGCCGGCGACGGCGACCTCCACCTTGAGGAGTGCGACGTGGCCGAGCTCGTCGAGGCCGCGCGCGTCGCAGCGCTGCGTCAGTGCGGCGACGAGCACCGCTGGACGGTCGACGTCGACGCCGACGGCGGAGTCCTCGTGGCAGACCGGATCAAGGTCCGCCAGGCGCTCCGCAACCTCATCGCAAACGCCTGTGACGTGCAGCCGGAGGGCGGCGCCGTCCGCGTCCGTGCGACGCGACAAGCCGACGGTGTGGAGTTCCGCGTGAGCGACGCAGGCCCGGGCCTGCGCCCCCAGGACATCCACCGCCTCTGCGACCCCTTCTTCACCACCCGCGCGGACGGCACGGGCCTCGGCCTCGCGCTTGTCCAGCGCGTCGCTCAGCTCCACGCGGGTGCGTTCGAACCTGACTCAAGACCTGCTGACCTCGGCGGAGCCTCCTTCATCCTCACGATTCCGAGCCAACGAGCCTGATTCCCTTTCACATGACGCTTCAACGCATTCTGGTCGTCGACGACGAGTCCCTGGCACGCGAGTACCTGGGGGAGGCTGTCACCAGCCTCGGATACAGCGCCATCTCCGCCAGCGGGGCGGAGGCTGCGCTCAACATGATCGAGCGCGAGCAGCCCGATGTGGTGCTGACGGACCTCCGTATGCCCGGCATGGACGGGGTGGAGCTGACGCAGCGCATTCAGGAGCGCTGGCCGGACCTCCCGGTGATGCTCTGCACCGCTCACGCGACCGTGGAGTCCGCGGTGGCCGCCATGAAGTACGGGGCCCGGGACGTGCTGCTGAAGCCGATCTCGATCGATAGCCTCGAGTTCTCTCTGCAGCGCCTCCAGCGCGAGCAGCGCCTGGTGGAGGAGAACCGTTACCTCCGGGAGGAGGCTCAGAGCTCGGCCCCTGACCAGATGGTCGCCGCCAGCCCCGCCATGGGCGCCCTGCTTCACTCAGCAGCGCGCGTCGCGCGCTCGAAGGGAACGGTGCTGATCACAGGCGCCAGCGGCACGGGCAAGGAGCGAGTCGCGCACTTCATCCACGCGGCCTCCGAGCGGGCGGAAGAGCCCTTCATCCGCGTCAACTGTGCGGCGCTCTCCGAGCAGCTGCTCGAGTCGGAGCTCTTCGGCCACGAGCGCGGCGCCTTCACCGGCGCCGACAAGCAACGCCTCGGGCGCTTCGAGCTCGCCGACGGGGGCACGCTTCTCCTCGACGAGGTGGGCGAGATCTCTCCCGCGATGCAGGCAAAGCTCCTGCGCGTCCTGCAGGAAGACGAGTTCGAGCGCGTCGGCGGTCAGAAGACCCTCAAGGTCAACGTGCGGGTCGTCGCCTCCACCAACCGAGACCTCGCCAAGGAGGTGGCGGACGGGCGCTTCCGCGAGGACCTCTACTACCGCCTCCACGTTCTCCCGCTGCACATCGCGCAGCTCAAGGAGCGGGCCGAGGACATCATGCCCCTCGCCGAGCGCTTCGCGCAGGTCTACGCCCAGCAGAACGGGCTCCCCACCCCCACCATCACGCCGGAGGCCGCCGAGCGGCTCTGCGCCTGGGGCTGGCCCGGCAACGTCCGTGAGCTGGAGAACGTCATCCAGCGCGCTGTCATCCTCGGCGCGTCCGACGACGGCGCAGCGACCATCACCGCCGAAGACCTCCTCTTCGGACCCACGAGCGCCTCGACGCCCGACGGCGCCACGACCGACCTCGACCTCGATCACCCCGCCTTCCAGGAGGCGATCGCCAACGAGTCCATGGCGGACGTCGAGCGGGTCGCGATCCTCTCGACCCTCGAACGGACAGGTGGCAACAAGACCGAGGCCGCCCGCCGGCTCGGCGTCACGGCCCGAACCCTCTCCAACAAGATGAAGATCTGGCGCCACGCCGGCCTCGTCGCCTGAGACCTCTGCCATGGCGATCCAATCGAAGAGCACCGACATGCTGGTTCGGCTCATGTCCGCCGCGACGACGCGGCGCGACGTGCTGGCCAACAACATCGCGAGCCAGAACCTCCCCGGCTATCGCCGCCAGGACGTTCAGTTCGAACAGCTCCTCTTCGAGGAGATGCAGCGTGGCGGTGGCGCCAAGGAGCTCGAGCAGATCACTCCCGAGATCGTCACGGACTGGGAGACACCGGGTCGAGCAGACGGCAACAACGTCTCCGCCGAACAGGAGGCCAGCCTCGTGACCGAGAACCGCATCCGGTACGAGCTCTACGCCACGATCCTCCGCAGCCAACAGTCCCTCGTTAGCCAGGCCATCATCCACGACCGTTGATCATGGACATCCAAGACACCAGCCAAGGGCGCCCCCTGAACGCGGTCTTCCGCGGGATGCGCATCGCCACCTCCTCACTCTCCGCAGAGCGTGAGCGAGTGGACACGATCGCCAAGAACATCGCCAATGCGCGGACCACCAAGGACCCCGCGACCGGCCTCCCCTACCAGCGAGAGGAGGTCTCCTTCGCGCCCATCATGGAGCGCATCGTCGGCGGCCAGGACCGCTTCGTGGGCATCCGCGTGGACGACATCATCAAGGACGAGTCGCCCTTCGAGGAGGTCTTCGACCCCTCGCACCCCGACGCGGACGAGCGTGGGGTCGTGCTCTACCCCAACGTCAACACGATGAAGGAGATGGCCGACCTCGTGACGGCCGTCCGCTCCTACGAGGCAAACATCTCCGTCCAGGAGAACTTCGAGCGCATGGCGGACCGGGCCCTGCGCCTGGCCGACTGATCTCCACTCGCCGGAGCTGAACCATGACGAACACCAAGATTGGCGGAGGCAGCGTTGTCGATCGATTCGCACAGATGAATCGGTCCTTCAACCAGCGCTCCAAGGCCCAGGACGCGGGCACCTCCGCCAGCCCGTTCCCCGCGGTCTCGTCCGAGCCCCAGGGTGCGTCGAAGGTCGAGGACGCCGCCAAGAGCGGACTCGGCGCGGTCGAGTCATCCGTCCAGCGCACGAACAACATCCACCTCGACGTCGTCAAGGGCGACGTCGACCTGCACGAAGTCGCGGCCCAACTGAAGGAGTCCGAGATCACCTTCCAGTTCGCCCTCACGGTCCGCAACAAGCTCCTCGACGCCTACCGCGAAGTCATGCGGATGTCGGTCTGAACCATGAACGACCTCATCAAATCCCTCCTCGGCCAGCTCCGTGAGTCCAGCTCCTCCGTGCGCTGGGCCCTCGGTGCCTGCCTCAGCCTCGCGGTCCTCGCGAGCGTCTTCCTGACCTGGCAGGCGCGGAACCCGCACTTCGTGGTGCTGGCGGCGGACCTGGACACGCAGCAGTTCAACAAGGCCGTCTCGGCGCTCTCCCAGGCCGGCATCCGCTACGAGACCACCCTCGGTTCGCCCCCCTATCTGATCCGCGTCGAGGAGTCCGAGCAGTTCGCCGCCCGGCAGGCGATCCACAACAAGGGTGGGTACCTCAACAGCGCACGGGGGATCAACGGGTCGCTCGAGGGCTCGAGCACCGTCTTCCTCGGGAGCCAGGAGCGTCAACAGCGGACCGACAAGCGCCGTTGGGAGGAGCTGGAGCTTCAGCTGGAAGGCATGGAGTTCGTCTCGAAGGCCAAGGTGCTCGAGTCGGGCACGCCGGACTCGCCCCTCGTTCCCCGCAAGAACAACGACCGCGGGGTGAGCGTCGTGCTGACGCTCCGCGGCCTCTACACACCCAGCGCATCCCAGACCCAGTCGATGGTCGGGCTCATCCGAAACGGCACCAACGCCGATCCGAGCCGGATCACGATCGTCGACCAGCACTCCAACTCCATCTACGACGGGGCCACAAGCGACGGCCGTGACACCCTGCGGAGCCTTGCGGACAAGGAGAGCAGCGTCGGCACCCGGCGCGCTCAGGCGCTCCTCGATCAGCTCATCGGCCCTGGCCTCGCAACAGCGACGGTGACGGCCTCCTTCGTGCACGTCCAGGAGGAGTCGATCTCCGAGGAGCTCGAGCCGGCCAAGAAGCCCAGGTCCCTGCGCTCCCGGACCACGGAGAGCAGCGACTTCAAGCAGAGCATTGGCGGCCCGCTCGGGGTCTCCCGGAACATCCAGGGGTCGACGAACAATCAGTCCAGCAGCAACGCGGCGACGCCGTCGACTTCCAGCGTCAGCGAAGAAGAAGCGGCCTACGCCTTCGGCAGCAAGCTCACCCGAAGCGTCGCGCAGCAATACCAGCTGGCCCGGCTCACCGTGAACGTCGCGGTCGACGAGTCCGTCGCGGACCAGCTCGAGACGGCCGTGGCCCAGGTCAAGAACATCGTCGGCTTCGACGCGAGCCGGGGCGACGCGGTGGCCCAGTCCGTCGTGCGCTTTCCCCACCTCGATCGCGCCGACGACGGAACGGTCACGATGCCTGTCGCTGAGCCGGCCGCGGAGCCGGCCAACCCCCTCATCGTCAAGGCCCTCGAACACGGCCTGGAGATCGTCGCCGGGCTCGCCTTCCTCTTCATGCTCGCCAAGAGCCTCAAGGCTGGCCGTACGAGCAGCGAGCCCGACGAGGCAGGCGCAGCACCGGGACTCAACGGCGAGGGTGGCGACCGTCGCGGCGCTCCAGGCGCCGCTGGCTCAAGCGAAGAGGTGGACCTCGACGCCCTCGCCCGCGCCCACATCGAGGAGCTCCTCCAGAACGAGCCGGAGCGCGTGAGCGCGCTGCTCTCGCGCTGGGCGCTGTCCGAAGAACGCTTCGCCGAGACCAGCTCCAACTGACCAGGAACTGCCTTGTCTACCCAGAACGAAACCTCCTCCGAGGGCGCCAGCGGCGCCCAGCGAGCCGCCGCCTTCCTCCTGAGCTTGGAGAAGACCGTGAGCGCCGAGGTCATGCGTAACCTCGACCCCAAGGTCGTCTCCAAGATCGCCGAGGCGATGACGGACCTCGACCCCGACCTGTGCTCGGTGAACGCTGTCGACGGCCTCTACCGCGACCTCGCCAGGACATTCCACCAGCGCACCGGCGTCCGCCCCCAGGATGACTTCGAGCTCTACGCCCTCCTCGAGTCCTCCTATGGCGACGCCGAGGCGAACCGCGTCCTGACGGAGATCCACGACCGGCGCCGCCGGGAGCAGCCGTTCGCCTTCCTCGAGACGGCGCCGTCCAGCCTTGCCGCACGCGTCCTCAAGGAGGAGTCGCCCGGCGTCGTGGGCCTGATCCTGAGCCACGTCGCTCCGTCCACCTCCGCCGAGGTGCTGGCGACCTTCGACGACGACACGACGCTCGAGATCGTGCGTCGCATGACCACGGTGACGCCGCCGGGCATCGAGACGATGTTGACCATCGCCGATGATCTCCAGGAGCGCATCCGCGAGGCGAGCCTCGTCCCCGCCCCGCGCGCGCAGGAGGACAGCCTTCGCACCGTCGCAGACATGCTGACCTTCGCTGACACCGAGGTCGAGCACAACGTCCTCACCGGCCTCGAGGCCGAGGATGACCTCGTCGCCAGCCAGGTGCGGGAGTTCATGTTCACCTGGGAGGACCTCGCGTCCATCGAGAAGCGTGCGATGCAGAAGATCCTCGCCTCGGTCGACACGCGGACGCTGTCCATCGCGCTCAAGGCCTGCTCGAAACCGGTCTTCGAGAACGTGATGAACAACCTCTCCTCGAGGGTGCGCGAGATGGTGATCGACGAGAAGGAGCTCCTCGGGTCGATGCCCATGAGCGACGTGCTCGTCGCACGCTCGGAGATCATGACGGCGGTCCGCGCCCTCATGGACAGCGGAGAGTTCAGTCCGGCCCGCGCGGGTGAGGAGCTGGTGGACTGAGTCATGCTGAAGCTCCGCTCCATCCCCATCCCGACTTCACACCGCGTGAAGATCGAGTCTTCCGCGCTGCCCGTGGCCGCGCACGCCACCCCCGAACCGTTCGAGGCGCTGGTCCGACGGACCAGCGAGGCGCTCCACCACGAGCTCCAGACCTCGGCCCGCGACCGGGCCCACACCGAGGCCGTCCGGCGCGCGTGCGGTGCCCTCGAGCAGGCCGGTCAGGACCTCACCGCGGCGCGCGAGGCGGCGCAGGGCGCGCTCGCGTCTGACGCCGTCAACCTCGCCGTGGAGATCGCCCGCCAGCTCCTGCGCGTCGAGATCGCCGAGCAGAACTACGGGTTGGAAGAGATCGTCCGCTCCACCCTGGCCGCCTCGGAGATCAAGCGTGGCCGGTGCGTGGTTCACCTTCACCCCGACGACGTGGCGGCCCTCGAGGGCGTGACGTTCAGGGACGAGACCGAGATCGCGGCTGACCCCGAGATCGCCCCCGGAACGGTGGTCCTGGAGACCCCCAAGGGGCTGCTCGTCAGGGAACCTGAGGCCGTCCTCGAGGACATCCGAGAGCAGCTCCTGCAGGACATCGTGCGATGAGTCTCCTCGACCTGGAGCGCTGCGCGCAGACCATCCGTACGGCGGAGCGACCGCTGTATCGCGGTCAGGTGGACGTGGTCGCCGGCGTTCTCGTCGAGGCCACCGGCATCCCCGCTGCCATCGGCGACCTGTGCGAGATCGACCGAGGGTTGATGGGGTCCATCCAAGCTGAGGTCATCGGCTTCAAGGGGGACCGCACCCTGCTGATGCCACACGGCGATCTGGTGGGCCTCGCGCCCGGCCAGACCGTTCAGTGCCTCGGGCGCTCCTTCGGCCTCAACGTCTCGAACGACTTCCTCGGGCGGGTGGTGGACGGCTTCGGTCGGCCGCTCGACGGGAAGCCGGCGCCGGACGCGGGCGAGCGCCGTCCGATCCGAAAGGACGCCCCGATGCCGCTGGAGCGGGCGAGCGTGAACCAACCCATCGCAACCGGGGTCCGGGCCATCGATGGGCTCATGACCCTCGGCTGCGGCCAGCGCGTGGGGATCTTCGCCCGCGCGGGAGTCGGCAAGTCGACGCTGCTCGGGCAGATCACCCGCGGGACCGAGGCGGACGTCGTCGTCGCCTGCCTCGTGGGCGAGCGTGGTCGCGAGGTCCGGGACTTCGTCGAGGACACCGTGGGCGAGGCCATGGCCCGCACCGTCCTGGTCGCCGCCACCTCGGACCGGTCCCCGCTCGAGCGGCTCACCGCCCCCTGGGTCGCCATCACGATCGCCGAACACTTCCAGGCACAGGGCAAGAACGTCCTCCTCGTCGTGGACTCGATCACCCGCTTCGCCCACGCCGCCCGCGAGGTCGGCCTCGCCGCCGGCGAGCCGCCCACCGTTCGGGGCTACCCCCCCAGCTTCTTCGCGACGGTCCCCCAGCTCCTCGAACGCATGGGCCGCCTGCAGTCCGGGAGCATCACCGGCCTGCTCACCGTACTCGTGGACGGCGACGAGGAGGACGACCCTGTGGCGGACGCCCTCCGGGGCCTCCTGGACGGTCACATCAGCCTCTCCCCCGAGCTCGCGCGCTCCGGCCACTATCCCGCCATCGACGTCCTCGACAGCCTCTCGCGGCTCATGCCGAAGCTCGCCGACGCCCCCCACCAGGCCCGAGCTCGCGCCATCCGCGAGCTGCTGGCCGCCTTCCGCGACGGCCGCGACCTCGTGGACGTCGGCGCCTATCAGCCCGGCTCCAACCGCATGCTCGACGCCGCGCTCGAGCGGATGCCCATGATCGAGGCGTTCCTCCGCCAGGACGTCGATGACCCGACCGCCCTCGAGGAGACCATCCAGGTCCTCGCCCTGATCGTCGACAACGACGAGGGGGTGGCCGCATGAGCACCTTCCGCCTGGGACGCCTGATGCGCCTCCGCGAGCGGCAGGAGAAGGAGGAGAAGCTCCGCTGGGCGGCGACGCTCAAGGCGGTCTTCGACGCCAAGGAGGAGCGCGCAGCGGGGCGCGAGTCGCTCGACGCCGCCCACCGACAGCTCTCTGGCCGACAGGGCGTGACCATCAACCCGGGAGCGCGCGTCGCCGCCGAGTCCACCATCGACCACCTCAGTGATCGCAAGCTCCAGCAGGAGCGCGCCGTGACCGAGGCAGACCTCCGCGCTGAGGAAGCGCGGGTTCCCTATGACCAGCGTCGCCGCGAGGCCGAGGCCCTCAGGCGCCTCGAGAACCGCTGGAAGGCCGCCCGCCGCAAGAAGCGGCGCCGCCGCGAAGACCGAGACCGCCAGGAACACATCGCACGCCAGTGCGGCAAGTCACTATGAAGAACGCACTCAACTACGTCACCTACGGCATCTGCGGCGCGGCCATCATGGGCGCCTCGTTCATCGGCTACATCGTCCTCAGCGGGACGCCGGTCCAGGACCTCAAGGGCGTTGGCCCGCTCTTCGCGAGCAACGTCAAGGCCGAGGTCGAGCCCACCCCCTCCCCGGACGACGTCAACGCCCGGATGGAGCGCGAATCGGACTCCAGGGGCAACCGGCAGGTCTTCAGCGATGCCGGCGTCGCGCTCAGCGCCTTCTCCCTTCCCAGCCCGTTCTCCGTGGCCGAGCTGAACGACTTGGAGCAGCAACTGACAACGAAGCTCGCGCTCCTCGAGGCCCGTGAGACGGAGCTGAACGAGCGTGAGATCGAGATCGATCGGACCCGCGAGCACCTCGCGGACCTGGAGGCCGCCCTCGAGCAGCAACGCTCGGCGCTACTCGCGGAGAGCGACAACAACGAGGCCCGCGGCGCAGAGCTCGACAGCAAGAGCGAGCAGATCGCCGAGGCCCGCGCCGATCTGAAGGCCGAGAACGCGGCCCGCCTGGCCAACCTCGTCCAGGTGTACGCCGACAACAAGGCCGAGACAGCCGCTCGCATGCTCCTCAACGCGGAGACCCCCGCTGGCGCGGCCCAGATCCTGGTCCGCCTCGACGCGGCTCGCCAGACCGAGCTCCTCGAGCAGATCGAGAGCCAGCAGCCGGACGAGTTCAAGGCGTACTACGACGCCTTCAGCCTGGCCCTGGCCTCCAAGGCCGCCAACACCGGCCGCTGAGGCCTCTTCCAGGGTGCTTCCGGCGCGCTGAACGGCCCGAAAAAAATTCCAAGCAGCCCATCAGATCCATCAAGCGATCTCCCCGACCCGTCGATAGCAGAAGGCGCTGAGAGCGCTTCCCCGAACCCCCAATGGACTTCAACACCGTCATCGGCGTCGTTCTGGCGTTCATCCTCGTCCTGGGCGCGATGTCCATCGGGCCAGGAGGCGTGGCCGTCTTCATCCACATCCCGTCGATGATCATCGTCTTCGGCGGGACGATGGCGGTCACCATGCTCGCGTTCCCGCTCTCGGACCTGAAGCCGGTGGCGAAGATCATCATGGTGACGGCGGTACGCAAGGCGCCGACGCCCACCGAAGAGATCGACCGCATCGTCGAGTTCGCCAACCTGGCGCGCAAGGAGGGCCTGCTCGCCCTCGAGACCAAGCTCCAGCAGGTCGACGACCCCTTCTTCGCCAAGGGCATCCAGCTCGTCATCGACGGGTTCGGCGCGGACACCGTCCGCGACATCATGGAGCTCGAGGCTCAGTGGGAGGACGCGAGGCACTCCAGCGGTAAGAAGATCATGGACCAGCTCGGCGCCTTCGCGCCCGCGTTCGGGATGATCGGCACCCTGGTCGGCCTCGTCCAGATGCTCCAGGACCTCTCCGACCCCAACGGAATCGGCCTGGGAATGGCGACCGCGCTGCTCACGACGCTCTACGGGGCGATGGGCGCGAACATGGTCTTCCTGCCCATGGCGGGCAAGCTCGAGATGGTCGCCAAGACCAACCAGCAGCTGCGGGCGCTCATGATCGAAGGCACCGTCGCCATCCAATCCGGCGAGAAGCCGCAGCTGATCAAGGAGAAGCTCAAGGGCTTCCTCGCGCCGCCGATGCGCGAGCTGGTCGACGCCAAGAGGTGACCCTGGATGGTTCAGCGCAAGGTGAAGATCAAGGAGGTCGAGGACGGCCTCGACGGCGCGCCGATGTGGATCACCACGTTCGTGGACATGGTCTCGCTGCTCGTCACGTTCTTCATCCTCCTCTACACCTTCTCGAGCATCCGCCCGTACGAGGCGTTCACGTACCCCAAGAACATCCTCTCCACGTCCGGTCTCTTCAAGGGCAGCGCGAACGACACCATGATCGCGCCCCAGGAGGACCTGATGCTCGCCATGGATATCCACCGGGGATCAAGACTCCGCCATACGCGGCCGGTCCAGCACCTCTGGCAGAACATGGAGGAGATGGGGCAGCTCCTGGAGGACGACCAGATCGAGGTCGAGATCCAGGAGGCGGAGGACGGCCTACGCATCCAGTACGGCCCCGAAGCCAGCTTCTCGCCCGGGGGGACGACCCCGAGCCCGCCCCTCGCAAAGGCCCTGAGGGAGCTCGCCGAGGTGGTGGCGCTCTACCCGGTCCAGGTTGTGGTCGAGGGGCACACCGATGATCGCTTCCTCGCCACCCGCCGCCACAGGACGGCTGACGAGCTCTCGCTCGCGCGCGCCCAGGCCGCCGCGGAGATCCTCGCCGACACCGGGGGCTACCCCAAGGACCTGATCGCCCTCGAGGCCTACGGGGACGCTAGGCCGCGCGCCAAGAGCGCCCTGACAGCCAGCGAGCGCACCATCAACCGCCGAGTCGAGATCCGCCTCGTCTCGATCAGCAACGAGGTCGACCTCGCTCGAAAGGAGAGGTCCAGGAGATGACCGCCGACGCTCACAAGCGGCTGAAGCCGAAGATCGTCATCCGGAAGGTCAAGGGGAAGGGCGCGCCTGCGTACCTCGTCTCCTTCGGCGACATGATGACGCTGATCCTCTGCTTCTTCATCCTGCTCGTCGCGATGTCGAAGACGCGGAACTTCGGCCTCATGGCCCGCGGCCTGGGGTCCTTCGTCGTCACGGTCCGGTCCATGGGGCTGACCGGCGTGCTCTCGGGGCACGAGGAGCAGGCGATCTTCGAGCAGATGCGGCGCCGCTTCAACCTCCCCCCCGAGGACGACCCCGCCCGCCGAGCCGTCCACGAGGACGCGGCGCTGAATGAGCTCATTCGTGCGAGCAGCGTCGAGAAGCTCTCCCCGCACGACGAGGTCAGGCAGCACCGGATCGCCAGCTTCGAACCCGGGGAAGACACGCTGGACGCCAACGCCCACCAGTACCTCGACGCCCTCGCCGAGTCCCTCCGTCCACGCTCCGAGCAGACCCTCGTGCTGGAGGGGTTCGCCCTCGAGAGCGAGGAGTCCGCCGGACCGTTCCTGGCCCTCGCTCGGGGGCGCGCGGTCGAGGCGTACCTGGTCAACGAACACAACTTCGACGCCGAGAGGGTCCTCGTCCGAACGTGGGCCGACCAGTCGAAGGAGTCCGACACGTCTCCGCCGCGCGTCGACGGACGACTCATCTCACGGCAGAACGACGGCCGCTGACCGGCCACCAAAGACAGAGGAGATCCACCATGGCTGAAGAAGAGAACAACGAGGCTGAAGGCCAACCCGCGGAGGCCGAGACCCAGCCCACCAAGAAGAAGGGGGGCGCGGTCAAGCTCCTTGGCGGGCTGGTGGCGCTGATCGCAACGGGCTCAGCCCTCGCGATGATGGCGATCCCGACCAAGGTGATCGAGCCACGAATGACAGGCCCGTTCGAGTTCGCCTTCTTCGCGGAGGAGGACCAGACCGACGTCATCACGAACACCCAGGACAACAACTTCAGCCGGTACATCAAGTTCCAGCCCACCTCGCTGGTCTTCGCCTACGACGAGGCCTACCCGTCGCAGCGCCGGATGGAGCAGGGGTTCATCATCGCCATGCGGCAGGCCATGAGCCGGACGGTGCTGAAGTACGAGCTGGCGCACATCTACGATCACCCCGAGGAGTTCAACGAGGAACTGAGGCAGGCCGCGGAGCCGATTCTCTTCCCCGTCTGCGTCGGTGAAGCCCTGACGTCCGACGGCCGGGATCCTGCGAGCGGCCTCATGATGGGAGACAGCCAGGCCACGGCCGGCACCTTCCGGGGCGACTTCTACTCGCACGAGATCAAGGTCAACGCGAAGAGGGGCACCCTTCAGATCGACAGCGACGGTCCGGTCCAATCGTTCAACGGCTCGGAGACCAACCTGATGGTCGAGGACCGCAACGGGAAGGTCGTCTACGTCGACGTGACCGGTGTCGCCGACGAGTTCGAAGGGAGCGTCCGGATCGGCGTGAAGGGCCGGATCCGGCGGCTGATCACCGGCACGATCACGGCCCAATAAGGACCCAAGTCCGAGCAAGCTGGCGAGAAGCACCATGGTGGAACCCGAAGAAGCAGCCGCGCTGGCGGCGACCATGAACCCGGAGAAGGAGGGCGATCCCGCCCGCGTCTCCGTGGTGGTTCCCCGTGACTTCACCGAGCCGCGCACTCTGTCCGCTGACCGGATCGACCGGATCCAGAAGACGCTCTCTGCGCGCCTGCAGTCCATGGCCAACCTCCTGGCCGGACCGCTCCGCGGGCACCCGGTGCTCACGATCGGCGAGGTCAGCGAGGTGAACGCGCAGGGCCTCTTCGACGATCTCGGGAGTCCGTTCCTCATCCACGGTTTCCACACCGCCGAGCAGCTGGGCTGGACCGTCTGGAACCCGGAGGCCGGCCGGGTCGCGAGCGACCTCATCCTCTCCGGGCCGGAGCCCCCGCCGGTGGAGGCAGAGGGCGAAGAGGGCGCCGAGGCCGAGGAAGAGAAGCCCCTCGATCCGATCCTGAGCCGCACCGAGCGCCGCGTCATCGCACGCATGCTCGACCAGGTGGTCGGCCTGATCCTGAAGGAGTTCGGGCTCGAACTCGAGCCAGGAGAGATCTGGCAAGAGCCCGAGGAGCTCACGACCCTCGAGGACCTTGGCCCCGACGCCGACTCCCGGCGGCTCCTCATCCACCTGTCCTTCGAGGACAACGTCGGCAACGCGAGTGACATCCGGATCTACATCCCCGGGATCCCCGGGGACGACTCCGGCGCGGAGGACACCGAGCATGCGTCTGCCCCCACCCACCTCGCGCCCGTCCAGATGAGCGTCGACGCCGTGCTCGGGGGGACCTTCGTCCCCCTGGCCGAGCTGCTCGGCGTCGAGGTGGGCGATGTGATCCCCCTCGACGCGCGCGTGGGCGACGCCGTCACCCTCGAGGTCGAAGAGACCACCTGTGCCCAGGGCCGCTTCGGCGCCCACGAGGGCCTCCTTGCCATCCAGCTGGACGAGGTCGGGGCTGTCCTGCCCCCCGTCCTGCCCAACGACTGACCGTGACTGATTCCATGAGCGAAGAAACCACCAACCAAGACCAGACCAACCTCGAGGACGCCATCGATCGGGCGACGGAGTCGGTGGCGGTCCAGGCCGCCGAGATCGGCGAGCTGGCCGGGGCAACGGACGCCAACGGCGATCCCATCGGCATGGATGCCCTCATGGAGGTGCCCGTTCGGGTCACCGTCCGCATCGGCCGCGCGAACCTCACCCTGGGCGAGCTCGTTCAGCTCAGCCCCGGGAGCCTCGTCCCCCTCGACAGGGAGGCGCACGAGCCCGCAGACGTGCTCGTGAACGGCAAGGTCATCGCGAGGGGCGAGGTCGTCACCATCGACAACAGCTACGGCGTCCGGGTGACGTCGATCTCCCAGGAGCTCTGAGCCGACGGGGGGAGACACCCCCGCCGAGGCCAGCGCCCCCTCAGCTCTGCAGGGCGCTGGTCACGATCTCGAAGACGTCCTTCGAAAGGCCCTCTCGCGCGGCGATCCGCTCGAGCTGGGCCTTCATCATGCCGCCCCAGGGCGCCTCGAAACGGCGCCAAGGGTTGAGCGCGCGGACCAGGCGCGAGGCCACCTGCGGGTTCTTCGGGTCGAGATCGATGACCGTGTCGGCCAGCACCTCGTAGCCGGATCCATCCTCCGCGTGGAAGCCGCGGAAGTTCTGCATGGCGAAGACGCCGACCAGGGACCGGACGCGGTTCGGGTTCTCGAGCTTGAAGTCCGGGTGCCCGCGCAGGGCTCGGACCGCCTCAGCGCCCGTGAGGCGCGAGGCCGCCTGGAGCGAGAACCACTTGTCCATCACCAGCGCGTCCTCGCGCCAGCGGTCGTAGAACGACGAGAGGGCGGCGTCGCGCTCTTCGCAGGCGTGCTGACACAGGCAGGCCAGCGCGGCCTGGGAGTCCGTCATGTTGTCCGCCTCGCGGAACTGCTCGGCGGCCATGGTCCGCGCCTCCGGGTCGTCCACCGCGTTCAGGTAGCCGAGCGCGGCGTTGGCGAGGCGGCGACCCGCGATGGACGCCTTGTCCGCCTGGTACGTCCCTTCGGGCTTGGCCGCGGCGCGGACCGCGAGGAGCTCCGCCCGCAGCTCACGCGACAGGGTCCTCACCACGAAGTCGCGAGCCTCGACCAGCGCCGACGGGTTCACGGGAGTCTTCGCCTGGGAGAGGACGCTCAGCCCGGGGACCGAGATCGCCTGGGCCTTCAGGGAGCCGTCGAGGGTGTCGTCCGCCAGCACGTTCCGGACGGCGTCGACCACGGCGCTGTCCATGACGAGCTCCTCGCGCCGGCTCGCGCGCTCTGCGAGGTCGAGGATCACCTCGGTCAGCAGGGTCTGACCAGCGTCCCAGCGGTTGAAGGAGTCGGAGTCATGGGCGTAGAGGAAGGCTAGCTCGGCGCGCGTCCGCTCCGCCTCGAGCCGTACCGGCGCCGAGAAGCCGCGGAGGATCGAGGGCACCGGCGCCGCGGTCACGCCGTGGAAGGTCCACGACTGACGCTCACCGGTCAGCTCGAGGACCCGCTCCGTGGGGGCCGTGGCGGCGTCCTCACCCTCGAGCGCCATGGGGAGCGCCTCACCGCCAGGGCCGAGGAGGCCGGTCACCACGGGCATCAGCGTCGGGTGGAAGCCGGGCTCGTTCTCCGGTGCGCTCTGCGTCAGCTCGAGCGTGTAGGTGCCTGCGTCCGCGTCGTAGCACCCCTCGGCGCGCAGCCCCGGGGTCCCCTTCTGGAGGTACCAGCGCTCGAACTGGGTGAGGTCCTTGCCGCTGGCGTCCGCCATGGCGGCTCGGAAGTCATCGCAGGTCACGGCCTGGCCGTCGTGCCGCTCGAAGTAGAGGTCCATCCCCTTCCGGAAGCCGTCCCGGCCCAGGAGCGTCTCGTACATCCGGATCACCTCGGCGCCCTTCTCGTAGACGGTCGAGGTGTAGAAGTTGTTCATCTCGATGTACTGCTCGGGCCGGATGGGGTGAGCCATCGGCCCGGCGTCCTCCGCGAACTGGTGGGAACGGAGGCCCGCCACGTCGTCGATCCGCTTCACGGCCTCCGACGTCATGTCCGCGGTGAAGCGGGCGTCCCGGTACACGGTCAGCCCCTCCTTGAGCGTGAGCTGGAACCAGTCGCGGCAGGTGACGCGGTTCCCCGTCCAGTTGTGGAAGTACTCGTGGGCGATGACCGCCTCGACGGCCTCGAAGTCGTCGTCGGTCGCGGTGTCCACGCGGGCCAGGACGTACTTGGAGTTGAAGACGTTCAGCCCCTTGTTCTCCATGGCCCCCATGTTGAAGTCGCTGACGGCGACGATCATGTAGAGGTCCAGGTCGTACTCGAGGCCGAACTGCTCCTCGTCCCACTTCATGGACCGCTGGAGCGACCCCAGGGCGTGCTCACACTTGTCCGCGTCGCGGTGCTCGACGTAGATCTCGAGGTCGATGGTCCGGCCCGTCATCGTCTTGAAGTCGCCCCGGTGGCAGTGCAGGTCACCGGCGACGAGCGCGAACAGGTAGCTCGGCTTCTTGAAGGGGTCCTCCCAGACCACCCGGTACCTCCCATCACCGAGGTCCTCCTCCGAGATGCGGTTGCCGTTCGACAGCAGGACCGGATACTTGGCCCGGTCGGCGGTGAGCGTGACCCGGTAGGTCGCCATCACGTCCGGGCGATCGAGGAACCAGGTGATCCGGCGGAAGCCCTCGGCCTCACACTGGGTGCAGAAGTTCCCGCTCGACTTGTAGAGCCCCATGAGGCTCGTGTTGTTCTCGGGGTGGATCCGAACGGCCGTCTCCAGCGTGAACCGGTCAGGTACTTCGGGGATCGTCAGCTCGTCCCCGCTGACGGTGAAGCTCCCCTCCGGCCGCTCGACACCGTCCACCGCCACAGAGAGCGTCTCGAGGTCCTCGCCCTTCAGGACGAGCGGCGCGTCGGCGGCACCGTGGCGCACCATCGCGATCCGAGCCCGGACCGTGGTGCCCGTCTCCTCGAGGTCGAACTCGAGGTCCACCGAGTCCACGAGGAAGTCCGGCGGGCAGTAGTCCTTGCGGAACTTCGGCTGGGGGGCGTCCGTGGTGTGATCGGTGGAGACAGTCATGGATTCGCTACGGCGTGGGAGGATCTGGGTGCGCTCGGAGGCCGAAGAGGTTAGCACCGGGGGCCCGCGGGTGACCCCGGGCGCGTCCCCTGAGAGGGGCGGACTCCCAGACATGACCCTCTTCGCCGCCATCCTCGCGCTAGTTGCGCTCGTCGGGACCCTGTTGGTGGCGCCCAGAATGGCCCGGGTCCGGCGCCTCGCACCGGACCCCGCGGACCTGCATGCCCCGCCGGTGGCCGTGGTGGTCGCGGCCCGGAACGAGGAGCAGACGATCGAGCCGGCCCTGCGCTCGCTCCTGGACGGCGTGGGACCGCAGACGCGGGTCGTGGTCGTGGATGACCGTTCCACCGACGGGACTCCCGGGATCCTCGCGGCGCTGCGGGGCGAGTACGAGCGCCTCCACTCGATCCGGGTCGACACCCTCCCGGAGGGCTGGCTCGGCAAGAGCCACGCCCTCGAGCGGGGGGCCGAGGCCGCAGGGGAGGTGGATTGGATCCTGTTCACCGACGCGGACGTGGTCTTCGCGCCCGGCGCCGTGGAGCGCGTTGTCCGGTACGCCGCGGAACGCGAGCTCGACCACCTCACCGGGGGGCCTTCGATCCGCACAGGGTCGTTCGTCCTGGCCGGAATGATCGCCGCCTTCGGCGTCCTCTTCGGGCTCTTCACCCAGCCGTGGCGCGCCCCGGTCCCAGGCAACCGCTCCGCCGTCGGGATCGGCGCCCTGAACCTCGTCCGGCGGCGCTCCTACCTGGAGGCGGGCGGCCATGCGGCCCTGCGGATGTGCGTCATCGACGACCTGGGCCTCGGACGGTTGATGAAGTCCGCGGGTGGCCGCTCGGAGTTCGTCTACGCGAGCGCGCTCATCAACATCGAGTGGTACCCCAGCCTGGGCTCGATGATGAGCGGCCTCGTCAAGAACGCCTTCGCCGGCGTCGACTTCCGGCTCACCGTCGTCCTCGGGGCGACCGCGTTCATCGGGCTGCTCCTGATCGCCCCCTTCATCCTCCCGTGGGTCCCTGGCGTGAGCCCCCTGGCCCGGGGACTCTCTGCCTTCGCCGGGCTCCTTCACCTCCGCGCCGCCTGGACAGCAGCCAGGCGCTCCGACCTGCCTGCGGCCACGGCGGCCCTCTTTCCCGTGGGCCTCACCCTCTTCCTGATCACCCTCTGGCGCTCGACGCTCACGGCCCTCTTCACCCGGAAGGTCGTCTGGCGAGGGACTGCTTACCCGCTCAGCAGCCTCATCGCTGCCTGCGAGGCCGCGCCGTGGAGGAGGTTCCGATGAGCCCTCCTCTCGCCGGCGTCATCTTCGACCTCGACGGCACCCTCACCGCTCCCGGCGCGATCCGCTTCGACCGGATCCGGGCCCGGATCGGCATGCCCACCTCGGGCTCGATCCTGGCCTGGATCGCCGCCAACGCGCGCAACGGCGACGAGCGGGAGCGGATGGAGGCCCTGGTCTGGGAAGAGGAGCGCGTCGCCCTCGAGCGCATGGAGCTGGGTGCCGGCTTCACGGCGCTGATCGCCGCGCTCGAGGAGCGGGGCCCCTCGCTGGACACGGCGATCTGCACGCGCAACAACCACGAAGCTCTGGAGGCCTTCGACCGCCTGCTCCGAAGGAGCGGATTTCGATCCAGCGAGCAGCTCTTCCGGGTCCAGATCGCGCGCTCCCATCACTCGCCGCACCTCGGCCGTGAGCTCGAGAACAAGCCGTCCCACGAGCCGGTCCATGAGATCATCCGCCGCTGGGACCTCGCCGACCACTTCCCCCCCGTCGTGGCCCACGAGCACGACGCGCCGATTCACGAGTCCGTCCTCTTCGTCGGGGACGACGTGGACGATTGCCTGAGCGCGCGGCGCGCCGGGGTTCGGAGCGGTCTCATGCGACACGGCGAGCGCACCCCTGAGGACCCTCGGCTCTCGGGAGCCGTGGACCACCGCTTCGACGACCTCTCCGAGGTGGCAGCGGCGCTCAGCCGCCCGCTTCGATCCGGCTGATCGCGTCCACCAGCAGCTTCTGCGCGATCGGGCTCCGCTCCTTCATCGCCCGGAGCTTGGGGAGCGCCGGGCGCCCTGCCGCCCCCATGTGCCCCAGGGACTCGGCGGCCACCATCCGGCGGTCGGCGAGGCCGGCGCCGAGCTCGGCGGTGAAGTCCTCCAAGACCTCGTCGCCGAAGCGGATCATCAGCGCAGCCATGATGTAGTGACCCTCCCGGTACAGCTCCCGGAACCGATCGAGCCCCGGGCGGAGCGCCGAGAGGTCGAAGCGACCGATGGCCGCGAGCATGTCGAAGGGCGGCTTGCCGTCGATGGCGGCGACGGCCTCCACCGCGGCGGTCCACGCCGTGGGCGTGGCGATGGCCGCGAGCACCTGGGCGGCGACGACCCGGGTCGCGGGATCTCCCAGCTGCTGGATCACCAGCGCCTCGAACTCGATCGCCCCACGGCCGACCGACCGCATGCCCACCAGGGCTTCGCGGCGCAGGTCGGCGCTCTCGGCCTCGAGCCAGCCGGCCCAGAGCGCCAACGCCTCCTCGGAGGTCACGCCGGCCTGACTCAGGATGCGCGATGCGAGGACGGCGTCGACCTCGGTCTCCTCCGAAGCAGCCCAGCTCGAGGCCGAGGAGACCAGGCGGCTCACCGCCGCCCCCACCGGCGCCGGCGCGGCGGCCGGATCGGGGGCCCCGGGGTACGGCTCGACGGAGAAGGTCCAGGTCGGCGCGATCGCCCACAGCTTTCGAGCCCGGTCTCCGACCCTGCCGCGGAAGCCCAGGGACTTCCCCGCCTCCCGCCAGATCAGGAGCGCATCGTCCTCCGCCGCGGACTCCGCGAGCCTGCGCGCCCGGGCGCTCGCACCGGGGAAGCTCGCGGGGACCACGTCCACCGGGGTCCCGGGGGCCCCGTGGACCATGGACCCCACGGCCCAGAGCGCTGCCCGACGGATGTGCGGATCGGCGTCGAAGGCTCGCCCCAGGGCGGGCCCGGCGAGCGAGACCGCGCCGCTGCCCATGAGCCCTGCGGCCCAGAGCCCCGTCTCCGCCAACTCGGGCCGGTCGCTCGTGATCCACCGACCGAGAGCATCCAGGTCGCTGCGCCCGGGCGACTGGGTCCAGCTGATGGTGATCGCGCCCACGAGGTCCTCGTCCTCCACCCGCCTGAGCGCCTTGCCCAGCGGCTCGTCCGTGCGGACCTCTCGCGCGGCGAGGCGTCGGATCGACCGCACCGCGTCGGGGGCCGTGTCGCCGCCTTCCGCCGCGGCCTCGACGAGGAAGGGCAGGCCGGCGAGGCCCAGCTCCTCCAGCGTCTGGAAGAGGGCCGGGCCGCGCTCCGCCGCCTCGATGTAGGCCTCGACGGCGACGCGGGCGCGCTTGCCGAGCTGGAGGAGCGCGCCAGCCACGGGCCCGGGGGGCATGGCCTCTCCGGCGAAGCTCCCCGTCTCGAGCGCCTCGAGCAGGGCGGCTCGCGCCTTCGGGCCGACCGCCACGAGGGCCTCGACGCTCGCGTCCACCAGCGGCCCGTCTCCTGAGTTGAGGGCGCGCATCAAGGCAGGGACCGCCTTCGCCCCGCGCTTGCCCAGACCCTTGACCCGCTCGGCGGCGGCCAGCCTCTGGGCGGGGTCATCCCCTTCGAGCTGGGCGATCAGTTCGGTGATGTCCTGGGCCACCGAGAGGGGCGCAGGGTCGACGGGAATCGCCAGGGCTGGCCCGGGAAGAGCAGCGGCGATCAGGAGCAAGATCGGTTTCATCGGAGTCGGGGTGCGAGTCTGGCCCGCAGGAGAAACGCCCCGGCTCGGCCCCGCCAGCCCCAAGGTCGGGGATCACTGCCCCACGAGGTTCAGGCCTTGCAAAGGATCAGTCTCGGACAGACGCGAGCCGCTCTTCGACCCACTGGATCACCGCCGAAGCGGCGTCCTCCGCGCGCTCCGCATCGATGCTGACCGCGTAGTCCTTGCCCGCCTCGCTGCGGCGGTAGAGGGGGTCGTAGTAGCGCTCCAGCAGGAGCTCCACCAGCGGCCCAACCTCGCCCCGGTCCAGCATTCCCGCCAGATCGGGAGCGCCTGGCATGCGCTCGGCAACCGTCTCGAGCTGACGTCGGAGGAGCGGGAGGCCCGCCGGGTCCGCGAGGTAGTCCTCGGAGAGGACCTCGACCCGCCGCCCCGTCCGCGCGGTGATCTCGACGTTGGTGGCGGTCCCCATGGCCGCCCAGATGGACGACGGGATGACCACGTCACCCACCTTGCGGCTCTCACCCTCCACGACCATCACCCCCGCGGGGAAGCCGCGCTCTGCTCGGCGGCAGAGCCCCGACTCGAAGGCCTTTTGGGAGACCGGCGCGAGGCCGACCATCCCGAGCAGCGAGCTGCGGTGACCGGCGATGCCCTCGAGGTCCAGCGTCCAGCCAGGTCGAAGCTCCTCGATCGCGCGGAGCACGAGGGTCTTGCCCACGCCGGTCAGCCCGCGCAGGGAGACGACGAGGTCGGGCGGCTCCCAGGCGTCCAGCTGTTCCATGACGCTGTGGCGATAGGCGCGGTACCCGCCCTCCAGCCCGACCGCCGTGTCCAGGCCGATGGACCTCATGAGGGCGACCACGCTCCGGGACCGGAGCCC
Organism: uncultured Planctomycetaceae bacterium; assembly: GCA_964511565.1. GTDB lineage: Bacteria > Planctomycetota > UBA1135 > UBA1135 > Saltatorellus. The sequence continues at coordinate 2,121 of CAZEFP010000001.1, read as the reverse complement.
GCCCCGTGCGCAGGAGAACACGACCGCGTCATCGTCGAGGTCGCCCGCGGGGCAGAGCTCCAGGGCCCCCTCCATGCGGGCCATCCCTCCGCCCGTGAGCTCCAGCACCCGGCCTCGAAGGTCATCCGCTGGCATGGGGCGGCCGATCGCCGCGAGGATGTTGCCCACGAGGGTCTGGACCCCCTCGACCACCGCAGCGCGCCCCTCCTGGAACGCGGCCTCCGGCCCGAACTGACGGTACAGCAGCCCGACATAGGACCGTGTGTCATCCTGGAAGAGCGGGACGTTGATGGCGCCCGGCGCGTGATCCTCCGCGAACTCCGAGGGCGCCCGCAGGTCGATCATCGCCGCCCGCCGCTCCTCGGGCGGCATCCGGTCGATTCCCACGAAGGGGATCTCGAAGGGCGAGGGCGTCGGCGGGTCCAGCTGCACGACGGAAAGCTAACCGAGATCCGGCCCTCCAGGGACCGCCGCTTCAGCGCCGGCGACGTGATTGGGACGGCCCCTTCCCCTCGCCGCGCGGGTCTCCTCCACGCCCTGCCCCCGAGCCTCTGGAGCTCGCGGCCAAGGCCTCGCTCACGGCGGTGCGTCCGTCGACGCCTCGCGAGAGCCGCTCGAGCGACGCCCTGTACACGCGCCAGAGCCCCTCAGGGGAGAGGGAGGCGAGGCGCTCCCGGTCCGGCTCGCCCAGGTGCCCGGCGGCCGCGAGCGCTTCGACGGCCTCGGTCTGTCGACGGGAGAGCGCCTCCTGCCGCAGTGCGCGTCCGGCGAGCTCGGGGCGCTCGGACCGGAGTTCCATCGAGGGTTCCGAGAGCGCGCCCAGCCGCCGCGCCTGGCCGATCCGCTTGCGCTGGAGCTTCTCCCAACGCTCCGGGGCGATCCCGAAGGAGGGGTCACGGCGGAGCATCCTCGAGAGCCCCCTCACGAACTGCTCGTCCGACCCACCCTCCATCTGCTCCCACGCCTTCTCGCTGACCCCGGCGGGGAGCCCCGCTCGGGCCACGTGCCCCTGACAGCAAGCCCGCAGCTCGGCGATGAAGGCCTGGCGCCGCTCCTTCATGGGGAGCTGGCGCAGCGAACGGATCCGCTCGGCGCTCAGACCGAGGTCTCGTCCGACCCGCGTGAGGTCCTTGAACGCCTGGTCCGTCGCCTTTCGCTTGAGGCGCGCCACGACCGCGTCCCGCTCGTCCGCTCCCAAGGACTCGAGCCGTGCGCGCTCCTCCTCGGTGAGCATCCGCCGCAGGAGCGCCGCCGTCCCGCGGGCCTCGTCGCCGAACAGGCCGCGCACCACCCGTCGCCGCTCCTTGGCTGAGAGCCGCTCCAGCACGGCGCGCTCCTCGGGGTGGAGGGCCTCCTCCGTGGCCTCGAGCTCCCTGATCAGCCGGCGACCCCGATCCAGGGCTCGCTGCCGCTCCTCTGCGGGGAGCGCCTGCAGCTGCTCGAAGCGCTCCTTCATCCGGCGCTGGGTGGCGTCATCCATGGACCGCCAGCGCTCGAGGAGCTCGGCACGGCGCCCTTCATCCATGGAGCGCGCCTCCTCCTCGAAGGAGCGATCCTGGACGGCCGGGGCCGCGATCGACGCCACGGCGAAGAGCCCCAGGGCGAGCCAACAGGTGTGGATCCAGCAGAGCTTCATCCGGTCAGCCCCCGAGCTCCAACAGTTCCAGGAAGACCGCGTCGCCGGGATCCACGAGCAGCGCGACCTCTTGCTCGAAGGGGTCGAGCTCCTGTTCGAGGAACTCCAGGGACTCCAGGAGGGGGAGCGCCGCGAGCAGCTCAGCGCTCGGCCCGTCGAGGGCCGCAACGGCTCCTCCGGCGCTACCTCCTGCGGACTCTGCGCTCCGACCGCGGGGGTTCCAGCCCATGGAGGCCGCGAGCAGCAGGCTCGCCGCTGCGGCCACCGCGACCCAGCCCACCGGCCGGAATCGGCGCCGGCGCGCATCCGCGCGGACCGCGGCGCGGACGCGATCGGCGAGGTCCACCGGACGGTCCACGACGTCCAGTCCGAGCACGGCGTCCAGCATGCGGTCATCCTCGGCAGCGAGCTGTTCGTGGATCCTCTGGCGGACCACGTCGGGCAGCCGGGGATCGGGGTCGAGGCCGAGCCACTGGTCGAGCTCG